>CAZZZY010000465.1:2230-5465 GCA_964658545.1 uncultured Acetobacteraceae bacterium
CTATCCAAATTCTCTCTCGCCGCACCAAGAATAATCCTGTGCTAATTGGTGAACCGGGTGTTGGTAAAACTGCGATCGCTGAAGGATTAGCACAGCGGATTATTGCAGGTGATGTACCCCAGTCCCTCAAAGACTGCAAGTTGATTTCTTTAGATATGGGTGCTTTGATTGCGGGGGCAAAATTCCGGGGGGAATTTGAAGAACGCCTAAAAGCAGTATTAAAAGAAGTTACTGAATCTACCGGCAAGATTATTTTATTTATTGATGAAATTCATACCGTTGTCGGCGCTGGTGCAACTCAAGGCGCGATGGATGCTAGTAACTTATTAAAACCAATGTTGGCACGGGGTGAATTGCGCTGTATTGGGGCGACAACTCTGGATGAATACCGCAAACATATCGAAAAAGATGCCGCACTAGAAAGACGCTTCCAGCAGGTTTATGTGGATCAGCCTAGTGTAGAAGATAGTATCTCGATTTTGCGCGGGTTGAGAGAACGTTATGAAAACCACCACGGGGTGAAGATTTCTGATAGTGCTTTAGTCGCCGCCGCCGTCTTGTCGAGTCGATATATTAGCGATCGCTTCCTCCCTGATAAAGCCATTGATTTGGTGGACGAAGCCGCCGCAAGATTAAAAATGGAGATTACCTCCAAACCTGAAGAACTCGACGAAATTGATCGCAAGATTCTGCAATTAGAAATGGAGAAGCTATCGCTGCAAAAAGAAAGCGATGCCGCTTCTCGTGAACGTCTAGAAAGGCTAGAAAAGGAAATTGCCGATCTCAAAGAAGAACAAAGAACCCTAAATACTCAATGGCAATCTGAAAAAGATATCATTGACAAAATTCAGTCTGTTAAAAAAGAGATTGAACGGGTCAATTTAGAGATTCAGCAAGCAGAACGCGACTACGACCTTAACCGCGCTGCGGAGTTGAAATATGGTAATTTAACTAGTTTGCATCGTCAATTGGAAGCAGTAGAAGCTGAATTGGCAAGCGCTCAAAGAAGTGGTAAATCTCTATTACGGGAAGAAGTCACAGAAGCTGATATTGCCGAAATTATTTCTAAATGGACAGGAATTCCGATCAGCAAATTAGTGGAATCTGAGAAAGAGAAACTGCTGCATTTAGAAGATGAACTGCATCAACGCGTGATTGGACAAGAAGAAGCAGTCACATCTGTAGCGGATGCAATTCAGCGATCGCGCGCTGGACTAGCCGATCCCAATCGTCCCATCGCTAGCTTTATTTTCCTTGGGCCGACAGGTGTGGGTAAAACCGAGTTAGCAAAAGCGCTGGCTGCGTATATGTTCGACAGCGAAGATGCGCTGGTGCGAATCGATATGTCTGAGTATATGGAGAAACACGCCGTCTCCCGCTTAATCGGTGCGCCTCCAGGATATGTGGGTTACGAAGAAGGCGGACAACTAACAGAAGCGATTCGCCGCCGTCCTTACTCTGTGATTCTTTTCGATGAAATCGAGAAAGCACACCCGGATGTCTTTAATATCTTCTTGCAAATTCTCGATGATGGTCGCGTCACTGATGCCCAAGGTCATAAGGTGGACTTCAAGAACGCTATTATCATCATGACTAGCAACATCGGTTCGCAATACATTCTTGATCTCGCTGGGGATAACGCCCACTACGACGAAATGCGCCGTCGAGTCATGGAGGCGATGCGAAATAGCTTCCGTCCAGAATTCCTCAACCGGATTGACGAAATTATCATTTTCCACGGTTTAGATAAGAAGGAATTGCGGCAGATTGTGCTGTTGCAAGTGCAAAGATTGCGGGAAAGATTGAGCGATCGCAAAATATCCCTTAAACTCTCAGATGTCGCACTTGACTTTTTAGCAGTAGTAGGGTATGACCCAGTGTATGGGGCGCGTCCACTGAAGCGGGCGATTCAGCGAGAGTTAGAAACTCAAATTGCCAAAGCTATTTTGCGCGGTGAATTCAACAACGGTGACACCATTTTTGTAGATGTGCAAAATGAGCGTCTTTCTTTTAGTCGCTTACCTATTGAGGTGTTTAGCAGCTAAAGCCACCAGGGGATAGCGGGAAGGCTGGGAGCCGCTAAGGTAATAAGCTGATGTGCAGCTAAATTGTATAATACGAAAACGTAAAATTATTGTAGTGCGGGCATCTTGCCCGCGTCGCACATACAAATTAAATACGCAACAGCTTACCTGAAAAGCGGATATTATTTGAGCAGTTGTGTTTACAATTGTTTGATTAAGAATCCCCGTCTCTTGAGAGCGGGGAGTGTCAATGAGCTTGTCAGCTTTTCGCGTTCTTTCTTGTCATTTCAAACAATTGCTGGGCATTACTTCCTAAAAAAGCATCGAAAAGTACCTGCTTTCCAAGCTCCACTTCTACGGGATAGCGCTGGGCAATTTCATAATAAGCGTAAGTCCAAGGGATCTGAATTTCTGCCCCACTCTTATCATCTAACACTGTCACCATTTCTGTCACTGCTTGAGTTGCAGTTTGCCGCAAACCACAAGCAACATTTCCTTCTATCTCTGCTTTCATTGGTACACCAAGGTTAGCCAAACCACGAATGGTAGTATCAATGTCTGGATATTCTGGAGTATTCTGTCTGTTGACGTAGCCTGTAAAGTGGTTGACAGCATATCCGTGCAGCAATACCCAAGCTCCATACTGTGTTACCTGATTTACTTCTTCGACAATAGAATGTAGAGGAGGTTGCCAAGGACGGGTAAAGACTTGCTGGAGTTGTTTGGCGATGGTTTCAAGGTTCCCGTCGTGTGAAATAGAAGTCAGGGGAGAGGTTAGTTTGTTGGGGATGGAAGATACTGTTTTAGAGATGAGTTGGGCAATATTAGTAGGCAATTCATCGACAATCAACTCGCTGATAAAGAGTTTGGGTAAATTAAATTCCTCTTGCTGTGGATGATGATAATGACGGGCGTATAAATGAGTCAGAGCAAAATTATACTCTCCGGTCGCCACGTAACCTAAAGCTTCGGCAAGTTGTGCGAGGTAGTCAATTCCTAAGTTAACTTGACCTTGTGGACTATCTATTAATAAACGCAAAGACCGAAAAGCTATGTGGTCGTTGGCGACAGTCCCACCCGCAGCATTAATCATTTGCTGGTAGGTACGAGCATGATTTACTCTGGTGCTGTATTCTTGCCAAAGTAATTTCCATAAATTAAGGGCTATTTCGGGTTTCATAAAGTATTGGGGATTGGGCATGGGGCATTGG
>CAZZZY010000466.1:0-5452 GCA_964658545.1 uncultured Acetobacteraceae bacterium
AAGAAAGCATCACGGAGTCCTAAAGGACTCAGCCAGCCTTCATCCCTTGCCTGAAGTACGGAGTACGTGGCTACGCCACTGCTCCTCAAGGGTTTTCGGCATCTTCCTTATAAAAATTAAATCCAGCTTGAGGCTGGATAATAGCTAGGACTAGCCCTTTCAAGGTGGTGTAATTTGGAACTAAGATTGGTGATTTCAACCTCCAAAAAGTCCAAAATCTGAGCGGAGAACTCAGGATGATAGCACTGAAACAACGTATTTTCGTTGAAGACCTTGAAAGGGCTAGTCCTGATAGCTAAAGATATCTTTGAGGTTGAATGTCTCCTTGATTTTTAACTTACCAAATCAACTAAGGCATTCGACTGGAAGCGGACTATAGACGAAACTGAGCAACCGCGATAATTCTCAGAGGTGAATACTGATAGTGTGATATTAGCTTGACCAGGATCTAATATGCGTTTTACCTTGCAGGTTTGCATTTTGTTGTTGCAGTAAGCAATAATGCGATCGCCAGCCTTTACATCCAACGCTTGAATTTTCAATTAATATCAACCTCGCCCAAGATTTTGTTTAGCTAAAGTAAAAGCATATTGCTATATTCTACTAGCTCAACAGTTTAAATATTTATTTTAGTATAACACAAAAACCAGAGGTATCAAATATTATCAATTTCATCTTGATAATGTCAAGTTTATTTGCCCTCAAAACTCTATTAAATGCTGGATTTTCAGAAAATAGGACTTACGCACTGGACAAATTGCTCATGGTATGAATTCACGAAAATAGGTCGTTTCAGGCTTTGGTTAATCATTCTTTGATGGGACACAAACCCGCGCTATGGAGGGCACAGCAGCAGGGCTATTTCATTTTATTTTTAGAGCGGTTTTTACGAATCCTTCTGGGACAAACAATAATTTAGCAACGAATCTACCTCTCAAAAATGCCCATTTTGCGAGAATTAATCGGTATGCATAAAACTTAACATTTTAGAATGAAATAGCCCTGGCACAGCAGTGCTGTGCCCCTACGACATATCTGGTTTTTCAAAAATACATATTTTGTATTTCGTGTCAATGCGTAAGTCATAGAAAATAAGGATACAGTACCGACATTAGTCCAGCGTCTGCTACAGTACAGCATAAATCTAGCTAACATTAGACAAGAGGTGTGAATTACCCCGCAGTAAGATGGCAGGACTTCCCAATTCATCGGGATAGCCTCTACCTGATGCTGATGTTGAAAATCGAGATGGGGGTAAACCTCCGCTTTACTTTAACTTCTCCAAAGAAGAGAGGAAATGTCTTTGCTCTAAATTTTTACGAGTATAGATTTTTTCTTTCTAGGTTTTTGTTACAATTATTGAAATTTTTACCTAAAAATACCACTATGGCTTTATATGCAGAATTACATAGGCACCTGGGCGGTTCCGTCGTACCGCGAGTTTTATGGCGATATTTCGAGCGACATTCTTCGGAGTTGATTTCCCGCTTTGCTGACTATTCAGAATTTGAAGATTTTTATACCCGCCCACGCAACAGCCTAGATGAGTATCTAGAATTACACACCTTGGTAGAAAGTGTGCAAACTGTGGAGACTTTGCCTTACTTTATCTATCGCTTGGTACGGGGTGCTTACATTTTTGAAAATTTGGCTTATCTGGAACTGCGCTACACTCCCTATTTGCGGACACCTGAACATCTAAGTCAATCAGAGAGAATTGACAAAATGGCAGAAATCGTTCAAGTAGTAGGACTTGCAAGCCACCAGCCAGAATATCCGATTATAACTAGCCAAATTTTGTGTATGCACACACGCCTACCATATCAGGTGAACAAGGCGATTGTTGATTTGGCGGCGCAAAATAAGCAGTATGTCTGTGCAGTAGATGTAGCAGGGGGTGATAGCTATTATGCCGATCGCTTAGAAGAATGGATTAGCTTATATGATTATGCGCGATCGCTGGGCGTTAACACCACCGGACATCTATATGAAACTACCGCCGGTTGTTACCCCGAACTTTTACCCTATCTCATGCGAATCGGTCACGGCATCCAAATCCCCTTACTGTATCCAGAGTTACTTAATGATGTAGCTCAACGCGGACAGTGTTTAGAGGTTTGCCCCACAACTTACCTAAAAACTGGTACTTTACAAGATATACGTCAACTCAAATTAGTTTTTGACCGTTGTTTCAATGCGGGGGTAGATATTGCTATTTGTACTGATAATGCTGGGTTGCACAATGTGCGTCTCCCGTTTGAGTATGAAAATCTCTTAACATACAACATTATTAGTTTTGAACAACTACAAGCTTGTCAGGATGCAGCTTTTCGTCATGCTTTTGCTTGGCCTTATAGTCAGCCTCCCGCATCCTTGTTGAACGGTTTGCTGAACCCTGAACCACCGAAAGTTTTGGCAATCAGGGATAGTAACTAACGACAACCGATGATTTAACCAATGGGACGATTACCAGGGTTGACCGCATGAATATATTCACTGCCCGATCGCGGTCTTCCTCGTTTATAATAAGCTTCTTCTGGTTTACCCCATCCTAGCTGCAAAATCATTTCCAAAAAGTTAGGATTTTCCCACTTGCACAAACTTGCCCATTCTGTTCTTTGAACAATTCTCTCTACATCAGATGTGGCAATTTGTTGGTATTGTTTACTATTATTAAAACTCAAGTATACATCCATCCCCATAGAGACTTCATACCAAAATTCTACGATGGAATTTTTAGCAGCTTTTAATATCTCTAAGTCGCTAGCGAGGGCTATTAACTCAGTGTTTACTTCGGGATAGTTCAAGTTTTTACCTTTAACTGTTACCTCCCGCCAGATAATACCTGAAACTTGATTTTGTTTCTGATAGTCGTGAATTGCAGCTTTGAAGTCTTGATAGGCTGTAAATTGTTGCAGCCCATCAGTTCTGATAAACTGGTCAATTACGGGATTACCAGAGACTGTTCTTTCTAATTTTAGGCGTTTTCCGTTGAGGCAAGCTTGGCGTTCATCTGCCAAAACTTGAATTAGCTCCTGGGTGGTGTAAACCTTTGACATCAGAATACACTCTATACGAGACTATAGATTAATTTTTCAATATTATGCTTTATTATGCTTTGGTGTCGGCAAAAATGTAGTAACAGATAGCACTAAAAATTAGGGCAGACCAATTTGGTCTACCCCATAAGTTATTTAGCTAACTCACTACTGAACTCATTGAAGGCTCGCCGTTTTAGCTGTGCTGTTTCTGTGCGTGGTAACAAATCAAAGATTTTGCGAAATTCATCGTCTATTTCTTCAAAAGGTACTTGACCTTTTTTATTCAAAACTACCTGACCTGATTTATTAAACACCACTACTTGAGGAACAACCCCAGAATAGTAATATCCTGGTTCTGTCGGATCGTAGGTCTGTTTGGGTGGGATAGTATCTACATTAATAGGCATAATCTCTGCTACTTGACCATAGAATTCCTGTACCCGTGAAATGGAAATGGCATATCTTTTAGAATCGCTGCTGTCATCCAAATAAAAGGCCAAAAATACGGGTTTATGTTCCGCTAAAGTCTGTGCGAGTGTTTGTCTGGGAGGAACCAATGAACCATTGCCAGCATAAACGACAAAGATGTTGCCATCATATAAATCATTATTCAGACCAGCGTATGCAGGCTGCATACTTATAATGAAAAGACTTGCAAGCAACAACAAGCATTTGGACAACCACCTTCGCCAGCCAGTAATTTGTTTATGTAAAAAAAGGAACTTCGTGCTATTCATCAAAAGGAACCTTGCAAGCTACTACTTGTCGTGAGTTTGTGCTGAATTCGGCAAACTGGGCTGGATATGTAATTACGCCCACGCACTATTTTTAAGATAACGCCTACTGAGATTATCTCTCGGAAGTGGCTGGTATCACTTCAACTTGAGCGTTGCGATGCCCTACGATGTTCTGAGCTGTTGGCGCAGCCTAGCGCTCAAGTTGAAGTCTAAAATTCAAAATTGGTATGGCTGGCTTTTTCAGCCAGGATTCGCTAAACTCACGCATATTAAATTTGCAACTTGAAGACTATTAATTAGCAACCGCCAGAAGACTAGGATAGAGATGTGGGAAACAAAATTCAATTCATAGATAGGCTGCGATTGGGTTTCGCGGTGTCAGTGGCAAAAAGTGTGACGTTTATAGTGCGATCCCTCCGTCTAGGTGCTGCTAGTGTATTACCAGGCTCGATTGCTCGTCGCATTGAACCCCGACTTTTACAATTATTGAGTCAGCAAGTTAAAAACGGGGTGATTTTAATTGCTGGTACTAACGGCAAAACCACTACAGCGCTGCTTTTATGCACGATACTAGAACGCAAGGGTTATCGCATCGCTCATAATTCTACAGGTGCAAATCTAGAAAATGGCTTAATGACAGCGCTGTTGGAAAGCACAAATTTGCTAGGTACACTAGATGTTGATTACGCCATTTTGGAAGTTGATGAAAATATTGTACCAAGAGTATTAACGCCACTCCAACCGCGAATCATTCTCTGTTTAAACTTGTTCCGCGACCAACTTGATAGGTATGGGGAAGTAGACACAATTAGTAAGCGTTGGACAAAAGTTATTTCTACCCTACCACTAGAAACCGTGGTAATTCCCAATGCTGATGACCCAACTTTATCTAACCTTGGTCAGCAGTTACCCCAACGGGTATTATTCTTTGGCTTGAATGAACCAGAAAATTATCTGGAAGCTATTCCTCACGCTGTTGATTCTATCTATTGTCCCAAATGTGGACATTCTCTAGATTACAAGGGTGTTTATTTGTCTCATTTGGGAGATTTTACTTGTCCCAAATGTGGTTTTAGTAAAAGTAAACCAACTCTAGAAAGTAGTGAATGGTCACAAATTCTTGTTGGTTTATACAACAAATATAATACTTTAGCGGCTGCTACTGCTGCTAAGGAGTTGGGAGTTGATGAAGTAACAATCAGAGATACTATTAACAACTTTCAAGCTGCTTTTGGTAGGGCTGAAGATTTAGTAATTAACGGTAAACGGGTACGGATATTGTTATCAAAAAATCCTGTGGGAACGAATGAAACCATTCGCGTAGTTACTCAAAGCACAGATAAAACCACACTGCTAGTATTAAACGATCGCACCCCAGACGGCACTGATGTATCCTGGATTTGGGACGTGGATACCGAGAAATTAGTCGAACGTGGCGGGACTTTAGTAGTGAGTGGCGATCGCGTCTACGATATGGCACTACGTTTACGTTACAGCCAAAAGTCCCCTGAGAGGAACTTAAATTTAATTGTGGAAGAAGATTTGCGACAAGCGATCGCTACTGCATTAGAGCATACACCAGAGAATGAAACTTTGCATATTCTACCCACTTATTCAGCCATGCTAGAAGTGCGAGAAGTTCTGACTGGCAGGAAAATACTTTAAATTGGGCAT
>CAZZZY010000467.1:0-2234 GCA_964658545.1 uncultured Acetobacteraceae bacterium
GCGCCTAACACACCCTACAAGAATTTTATTTTTACTTTATAAATACTCTCTTAATTGCGTTTTAGGTACTGGCTTGAGAATCAATTTAATTTTCGTGAGTCAATTATAGTTTTCATTTCCCTTGCTTCTCATCTAGTGCTTTCTGAATAGCATCCCTACAAAATTGGGGCGGGTCGTCTTGTGACTTTACCTCTTGCTTCATTTCCTTGGTGACTCTAAAACTTAATTGGTCAGTTAATTCCTTACTTGGTGGATTCTCGAAATTTTCAGGCTTACCTTTAGACTTAGACATTTATGTAGAAACGTAACTATAGCTTGAAGTCGATGGTTTCATCGGGTTAGACTCTTTAATCGGTGAGCGCATAGCCTGGAAACTTGTAACTCACCGATACCAATGGGTAACTCTATGTTTACACGTTCAGAACTCGAAATAAAGACTATCAACGAATTACGTGATTTGTGCCGTCGATACGGTATCAAGCCTACAGGGAATGCTGGTTACAAAACCAGTTACATTACATCGCTGATTGCATTCCCGGCGATCGCACTTTACCAGCTACAGGAAAGTATTGGGCTAAGAAGACTCAGTTTTGAGGCATTCCAGAATATCGGCACTGCACTTGACCAGATGAATAGCCCAACTGATGAGCAAGCAGCGCTGATTAAATTGACCCTAGAGGGTAAGCGATTCAGTTCCCCTGACAGATGGGAGCAAGAGAAGCTGATCAACCTGTACAAGGCAAAGCAGAAACTGGAGGAGGTAATGTACCTGCTAGGTAAATAGTTTACGGCACTATCGCAATTAGCTTACAGCATCCCTTAATGGGGTGCTTTTTTATGCACTAGTTAAGTATAATTATTTAGTTGTATATTGTACCAACTATTCATCTCAAACATAGAAATCAGAGTAATTGAGCATTAGGTGAGTATTTTTAAAGTAATAAGTACCAGAGAGGTTGATATACAATGGTTTTAAAAATTATATTCGGCGTGTTTACTGTTCGGGAGTGCCAAAATGTCTAAACAACTGGGTCAAAAAATTGCACCTACACCTATATCAAATGATATCAATATAGTGGATCTGATCGATCAATACTTCACTGCTTACAACTCAGCCAGGTTGCGGGAAATCTGCCAACTTCTGAGTCGTGATGTCCTAACGGAAGGTGTCACGGTAGGAGTTAGCCTTTCCGGTGCGATGACACCAGCAGGATTTGGGGTTTCAGCGCTTGCACCCTTAATTCGCAATGGCTTTATTGACTGGATGATTAGCACTGGTGCAAATCTTTACCACGATATGCACTACGGTTTGGGTTTTGAACTCTTTGCTGGTAATCCGTTTTTGGATGATGTGAAACTGCGCCAGGAAGGGACTATTCGCATTTATGACATTATCTTTGGTTACGATGTGTTACTAGAAACTGATGCGTTCATCCGCAAGATTTTACAAGGAGAAGCGTTTCAGAAGCGGATGGGAACTGCTGAGTTTCACCATTTGCTGGGTAAGTATGTTCGGGAGGTAGAAAAGCAACTGGGTGTGCAGCATTCTTGTTTGCTTGCTACTGCTTATGAGTATGGCGTGCCTATATATACCTCTTCTCCAGGAGATAGCTCTATTGGGATGAACGTAGCGGCTTTGGCTTTGGAAGGTTCGCAGTTGGTGATAGATCCATCAATTGATGTCAATGAGACAGCTGCGATCGCATATAATGCCCGTGAGTCAGGAGGTAAAAGTGCAGCTGTAATTCTCGGTGGCGGTAGTCCTAAGAACTTTTTACTACAAACCCAGCCTCAACTTCACGAGGTATTGGGACTAGAAGAACGAGGACACGATTACTTTGTGCAGTTTACCGATGCGCGTCCAGATACAGGCGGTTTGTCTGGAGCAACCCCATCGGAAGCTGTCAGTTGGGGTAAGATTGACCCGGAAGAGTTACCTAACACAATTGTTTGTTATACCGATAGCACGATCGCTCTACCACTGGTAACAGCATACGTCTTGAATAAGTGCCAGCCTCGTCCCCTGAAGCGTGTGTACGACAAGCGAGAAGCCATTTTGGATAAACTGCAAAAAGACTATCTAGCAGCCAAAATCCAACCATCGGATCGGGTTCCAGCAGCAATGGCTGAAAGTGCTTCACAGCAAACAGCGACTTATCCCTGTGGTCGGCTGATTCCTAATGCTCATTAGGGAGTAGGGAGCAAAGGGGCGGGAGAAGAATAACAATTCCCAA
>CAZZZY010000467.1:2244-5451 GCA_964658545.1 uncultured Acetobacteraceae bacterium
TACTTATAGTACAATACGCTTGGGTTAAGGCTAAAACTCTGTTACCAAAGTCAATCTCAATAATTTTTACTTGATTAATTTAATTAGCTGTACTAATAAACTCTAGTCTTAGCTAAGTCCAATAGTTAGCAAGTATAAAGAGTAGACATAGTGGAGTGAGGCATAGAGACTATTTTACTTTTTAAGATAGTACTTTCTGTAAAGAAAGCAATAATTCATTGACAGTATAGGGTTTTAGCAAAAATGTATTCACCCCAATAGCAGCTACTGCACTGAGCTTATTGTCAGACATAAGTCCACTACTGGCAATAATTCTGACTTGGGGGTTGATTTTTTGCAGGGTACGGATGGCAGTTAAACCATCCAGGGTGGGTAGCATAATATCCATGAGTACGGCACTAATTTTGTCCTTATTTTGAGCGTACAATGCGATCGCTTCAATGCCATCACTGGCAATTAGGGTTTTGTAGTTGTGAGTTTCTAATGATGTTCTGGTAATATCTTGAATTGCAATTTCATCATCCACAAGCAAAATCAATTCTCCATGTCCTGTCTGTGGTAGGAATTCTTCTGGAGTAATTGTTTCCATTTCCTGCACTGCTGGCAAGTGAACCTGAAAACTGCTTCCAATTCCCGGTTCGCTATACACGTTCACAAAACCTCCGTGGCTTTTAACGATCCCCAAGACGGTGGAAAGTCCTAAACCAGTGCCTTGTCCCACATCTTTTGTGGTAAAGAATGGCTCGAAAATCCTATCTAAAATTTCTCTAGGAATCCCAACTCCAGTATCAGAGATCGTAATCATTATGTAATGTCCCTCTTTGGCTTCCAGGTTCATCCGGACATAATTTTCGTCAATCAACAGATTTTCGGCAGAGATACTCAAACTACCGCCATTGGGCATCGCATCACGGGCGTTAACGCAGAGGTTCATCAGCACTTGATGCAGTTGGGTGCTATCTCCAGAAACCATCCACAAATCTTGTAGTACATCAGTGCTGACTTCTATGGATTTGGGAAATGTCTCTTTAAGAATCTTGGCAACTTCCACAATCAGATGTCTGAGTTGCAAAGTGATCCGCTTCCCTTCTACACCCCGCGCAAAGGACAGCACCTGTTTGACTAAATCAGCACCGCGTTTAGCGTTGATTTCCAAAATTTCTAGTAGATGGCGAGTGCGCTCATCTGCATCGGGAAATTTGAGGGGTAACAGTTGCGCTCCTGCCAGAATCGGTGTCAGGATATTGTTGAGGTCGTGAGCAATGCCGCTAGCTAGGGTACCAATACTTTCCAGCCGTTGGGCGCGAAACAATTGGGCTTCTAGGTGTTTTTTCTCGGTAATATCTGTGTCAACGGTGAGAATTGATTTCGGTTTCCCCTGTTCATCGAATACTAGACTCCAGCGACTAGCAACAAGGATTTCCTTGTCAGCTTTGGTAAGTTTAGTTAACTCGCCCTGCCACTTCCCTTGACTAATAACTTGTAAAAGAGCCGCTTCAATTTCTGGTGAAGGTTCGTCATACAAAAGCTCACTAGCATTTTTGCCCCAAGCTTCTATGGCTTGCCAACCGTAAAGTGTTTCTGCACCTTTGTTCCAGAAAATAATTTGATTGTTTAAATCTCGCAAGCAAATGGCATCTGTGGTGACATCAAGTAATGCAGCTTGTTCGCGGATTGTTTCTTCTGCCAATTTGCGATCGCGTAGCGCGGCTTGTCGTTCGCTAATATCAATACTGGCGCATGTCACGCCGATAATTTCTTGCGACTCATTCCGCAATGGCTCGACCGTCAAATCGTAATATCGAGTTATATCTTTAATTCTAATTGATACTTCCTCTCGCGTTCCTATGCAAGTCGTTAGTACCTTACGTTTAATTGTCATCAGACGTTGAGCATCTTCAACTGGGATAATATCTAAGTCTTGTTTGCCCAATATTTCCGCAACTGTCAATCCAGATGGGGGATTGTAAACCCAGCTATACCGTAAATCTCTATCTTGGTTGTAGACAAAGATGGGAGAGTTTTTGAGGGCAACCCGAAATCGCTCCTCACTATGGCGCAGTGCGTCGTCTGCCCGTTGACGTTCGATGGCATAACGCATTGAGCGCACCAGTAAGTCACCAGTTACTTGCCCTTTCACCAGATAATCCTGCGCTCCTTCTTGCATCGCCCTAATTGCCAGGGTTTCATCATTTAGACCCGTCAACACTATTATTGGAGTGGCTTTTGCTTGATGGTGAGCGCTGACAAAGGTTTCTAATCCCCGGCTATCTGGCAGGGAAAGGTCTAACAGAATCACATCAAAAATTTCGTTTGCTAGGTAGTTCAGTGCCTCAGAAAGTCGCTCAACGGGCATCAAATCAACTACAACTGTGGTAACTTCTTTTAAAAACTCCTGTAATAAAAAGACATCACCAGGGTTATCTTCTACTAATAAGACTTTAATATTTTCACCTGCCATTTCCACTACTCCGGTGGCAGTTTGACGATCGCAAACCAAAAATTCTCTATTGATTGTACAATTCTAACAAATTGATCGAAATCTACTGGCTTAGTTATATAACAGTTTGCAGATAAATTATAGGCTTTGAGGATATCTTCTTCAGCTTGGGAAGTCGTTAGAACTACTACCGGAATTCGTTTGAGCTTTTCGTCTGCTTTGATTTCTGCCAGTACTTCCCGCCCATCTTTTCTGGGCAGGTTAAAATCGAGCAGCACAATATCGGGATGAGCTACTTTGACATATTTCCCCTCTTTTCGCAAGAATGCCATTGCTTCCACACCATCTTCGACTACATTTAGGTGAATCGAGATTTTGCTATCTTCTAGGGCGATACGGGTAAGTTGGGCATCACCAGGATTGTCCTCTACTAACAAAACCTCAATAGGCATAATCGCTATGATGTTACTCACGATTGTTTACCTGTTTTATCTGGAATTGTGAAGTAGAAAGTCGAGCCTTGACCAGGTTTAGACTCAACCCAGATCCGGCCACCGTGGCGTTCTATAATTTTTTTGCAAATTGCCAGACCAATTCCAGTACCGGGATACTTGTCTCTACCATGCAAGCGCTGAAAAATTATAAAAATACGTTCAGAATACTGGGATTCTAAACCGATCCCATTATCGCATACCCAGAACAAATATTCGTTTTGAGTGGGGAATGGGGGGGATGAGGTAGTATTTTCTTCCCCTACTCCCCCTGCT
>CAZZZY010000468.1:0-5450 GCA_964658545.1 uncultured Acetobacteraceae bacterium
AAATAAGCCACCCATTCCAAATCAACAAAACGCTTACGCTGTATTCATTTTGAATTTTGTTAGCGAGTCTGCGTACCCCTGCGGGGAAGCAAGCTAGCAAGAGCGTCTTCTAGAGAGCGTCATTTTGAATTTTGAATTTCGCCAGTCCCCAATTACCAATCCCTAATTCAGATATTGATGCTTTGAGGAATTTTAGAAGGAAGCAGATACTCATAGGTTGGACGGTGCAAATTACGCTCCTTGATGATATCTTCTACCTGCTGAAGATGACTCTGGAATGCTTGTAACAATGGTTTTACTTTCTGGTCTGTAAAGTATCCTTGCTGATACTCGCCAAGCTTGTTATAGTATACAGACCCTAACAAGTTGAGTAGGTTATATTGCCGTTGCGCCTGATCTAAAGGGGGGAGTAAATTGAGGTAGTCTTGCTCAGTCACTTCTCTTTTGAGAGTTGAAGCTGGTAAATAACCTGCCATTGGGATAGCTGCGGCGTAGCTCATCAAATCTTTTTGCGGAAAATTAACCGCAGCGTGTTGAGCGCTAGCAGTAAAAATAATTAGGGTAATGGCATCATTCAGGTAATTAAACGTTTTGATGCCCCCATTTTCGCCAAAATGGGGGATACGACCACCATCATAAGCTGATATTTCGGCTGCCCATGCTTGCAGGGCTGTGTCTTTCTGAATGTCTTCATCGGTGAGGTAATATAAATTCAGATAGTCCCGAACCCATTGATGAATGGCATCCCAGACTGATAGTGCATCATCTCGGTAAGGATAAACAGGCAATAGGTTGGGATCATCTACACCACGTTGTTGGAATTGCTTGGGCAAGATGGCACTATTAAAACCATAGCTTTGCAACCCCAGCACTGCTAAAACGCGAGAGTTATCGATTGATGCTGAAAGTAATCTATCGACACCACCACCAGAAGCAATCAGAATCCGTTGGGCATCATCGTTAATTGCTAAGGTACTGTCAAAATGCGGGTGCAACAGAATTCTTAGGGGATGGGTAAGTGGCAGTTGTCGATAGGTTGCGATCGCAAAAACACCAATTAACAGGTGAGTTCTTGCTAAGTGAGTCACAGGTTCGTGGAAATTGGCATCTGCTATTTGGACAACTGTTTTGGCAAAAAGCCAAGCGTATTTACCAGAGTTAGGGGTAATGATCGGATAATCTGGACTTGGGGTTTGACCGCATTGAATGGCTATCGGACGCAATAGACGGGTGGGGTCTGAGCCTTTGGGTAAGGCAAACAGTGCCAGGGGAGCATAGACATATTTTTGCTCATGTGGGAATGTACCATTGATTGCACCGGCTAAAATTTTATAGTCAGCTAAATAGAGCCTTCCTTCAAGTCCTGCTGCTGCTAATGAATCGTCAGTTCCCATCACTGCTTGGTAATGTTCGTCTGTGACTGGGAAGCGATCGCCTAGACTACTTACTCGCTCGATCATAACGGGATTGTAGCCAGCTACTTGCATATAGGCAAATACTACATCTTCATGGTAAGTTTTGGAGATCGCTGGTACACCAATCACCACAAACAAATTTTCATAGTCTTTGAAACTGGTTGCATGTCCTGTGGGTTGTCCTTCATATAGAAGGGTAATTAGCCGATTTAGAGTCTCTCTGAGGATCACAAGTCCGTTTTCTTTCAGAATAGAAAAGAAGAGATCGTCGAGTTCTCTAACATCTTTCGATATGCGTTTAAGCCAAAACTGGGGGATAATTTGCAGGATTCTCGCCAGAATGCCGATTTGGGCTGGTACTGCTCCCTTGAGCAAGGCTTCTAAAATAAAACTTTCGACATCATCACGAATCGATTTGGAACCATGATTCCCTCTGTTGACAATCAAGGTATTCACAAAAACAATTCGTAACTGCTGGGCTAATAAAAAATACCAATTAGTGGTGAGCTTTTCCGCAGAAGGAACCCGATCCACCATAGCAATAGATGGAATATGGGTATAGTTATATTGATACTCTTGCCTAGCGATGTCTAGACTATGAGTACTTGAGGAAGTTATCGAATTATCTGATGACAAAGCAGTCATTGACCCTACTCACTTGTAGTGGTTTAGATAACTTTAACAGACTTTAACAGTTGAGAATGCACAAGTTTGAGTTATCTAAACGTATTATCGCATTGAACCTTGCATGACTAGAAGTCACGCGATTCCTACTTCAATCGCTGCATTTCTCCTCTAATTTGCTGGATAACCCGGTGTTGAATGCTGCTCAACAATTGGGGCGGATTCTAGCAATTGCAGCAGGGGTGGGCGGTTTCCTGGTGGGAGCGGTGACGATGTTATTATTACGTCGCAAGACTAAGCCACGAACCGAAAGGATATAGCAAATAAAGTGGGAAGAAGCACCGATCAGCCCAGTAAAAATACTATCTTTCATCGCCGTCTCAAAGCAACCCTAGTAGTTTTATTGGTCTGGGGTGGCGTGAGTTTGCTGCACTGGCTACCAGAAACACAATGGTTGATGCTGGGATTAACGGCAATTCTGAGTGGGCAAACATTACGGATGCTGGTAGCCAAAGCAGCGCCGACAGTGATGGAGAGTGAGATTTATTTACCGCCAGTCTCGATTTTAGTTCCGGCTAAAAATGAAAGTTCAGTCTTGGCTAATCTAGTTTACAGCTTATGCCAATTGAATTATCCCAGCGATCGCCTAGATATCTGGGTTGTTGATGATGGTAGTACCGATGAAACTCCCCAGCTTTTGAGGGAATTACAAACTCAATTTCCAGCTTTACAAGTTCATCGACGGGAATCAAAAGGTGGTAAATCAGGGGCGTTGAATGCGGTGTTTCCCTTTACCCAAGGGGAGATTATTCTAGTCTGTGATGCGGATGCTCAATTACCTGCCAATTTTCTCCAGCAAACAGTATCTCTGTTTCAGAAGCAAGCGATCGGTGCAGTGCAAGTGCGAAAAGCGATTTCTAATGCTAATACCAATTTATTAACCCGTTGTCAGCAGATGGAAATGAACTGTGATAGCTTTTTGCAAACCCATCGGATTGCTATTGGTGGAATGTCTGAACTGCGCGGTAATGGGATGCTAGTTCGGCGGGAATTATTAGAAAAATGTCAAGGTTGGAATGAGAACACTGTCACCGATGATTTGGATCTTTGTTTCAAACTCTATTTAGCAGGTGCAGAAATTGAGTTTGTAACAGTTCCCTCAATTCAGGAAGAAGGTGTAACTAGTTGGGAGAAACTTTGGAATCAACGCTGTCGTTGGGCTGAAGGTGGCTATCAACGCTACCTCGATTATTTCCCTCAAATTCTGACTTTAGGTTGGGCGAAAAAAATTGATTTGCTATTATTTTTTCTATTGCAATTTCTGCTACCAATTGGACTAATCCCCGATTTACTTTGGACAATATTTTTTAGCCATCATCCCGTTCTATTTCCACTGCAAACACTACTCAGCATTATTCTCACAACTGCCTTTATTGCTGGACTTTACCAATTTCAAAATTTACGAGGATGGTCTTTGCTTTGGGCAACAATTCAAGGTTCATTATACATGGTGCATTGGATTCCTGTGATGATTGTAACCACTTTCAAGATGTGTGTGCAAAGGGAGCGATCGCGCTGGGTGAAAACTGAGCATCGTGGGGGAAATTATTACAGTGATTATGAAAATAAATAAGGTAAAATTTAAAATTAATTATCAAATATTAATGACTTATGGCATGGCAACCGATAGAAGATATATCATCAAGTTGGCAAAGTTTAGCTAGTTCGGAATTACCGCCTTTAGTCACTGTTTGGAATGAGCAAGCAGAGCGGCTTCGCGCATCTGGTGAGTTTAAAGTCTTCATGGAAAGACTACGCCGCGAAATAGCTATTGAAACTGGAATTATTGAGCGATTATACAACATAGATCGAGGAATAACTCGCCTTTTAATTGAACAAGGAATTAACGAAGCTCTGATTCCTCATGGAGCTACGGATCGTCCTGTAAAACAAGTAGTTTCTTTAATCAGGGATCAGGAAACTGCGATTGAAGGACTGTTTGATTTTGTGGGTGGGCAAAGAAATTTATCAACCTCCTATATAAAGCAGTTACATCAGGTTCTAACCCAGAACCAAGAATATACAGAGGCTTTAGTTCCATCGACAGGGGAAATTGTTCGTGTTTCTCTCATAATGGGTGACTGGAAGCGTCTACCTAACAATCCTATGAGACCAGATGGCATTATTCACGAATACTGCCCCCCAGAACAAGTGGCATCTGAAATGGATAGGTTGATTTCATTGCATCATCAACATCGAAATCAGCAAATTCCTCCTGAAGTTGAATCAGCTTGGTTACATCATAGATTTACACAGATTCATCCATTTCAAGATGGAAATGGCCGAGTTGCTAGATGTATTGCCAGCTTAGTTTTTATTCAAGCTGGTTGGTTTCCCCTTGTTCTTACTCGTGATAACCGTGCAGATTACATTGCAGCTTTAGAGCAGGCAGATCAAGCTGATTTGTCAAAATTGATTGATCTGTTTGCCAAGAGCCAAAAGCAAGCTTTTATCCGCAGTCTTGGCTTATCAGAACAAGTCTTATCAGAGTCCCGACGGACTCAGGTTATTATTGCTTCCATTGCTGAGAAGCTGAAGCAAAATCAATCAGCATCTATTCAAGAGCGCAGTCAAAAAGTTGAAGATTTTGCTTCAAAGTTATTTGAGATAGCCTCTACTCGCTCACAAGATGTTGCTAATGAAATCAAGCTATCCGTACAAAATTTAGTGGATAATGCTGATGCTTTTATAATTAGTGCGTCTACTGGTGATACTCGTTCATATTACCACCGCTACCAAATTGTAGAGACGGCTAAACAGTTAGGATACTTTGCTAATATTCGCAACTATCATACCTGGATACAGTTAGTTATTGATATAGGAATATCAACGACGATTTTGCTTTCATTTCATGTTCTTGGACATGAGTATCGTGGCTTACTTGTGTGTTCTGCCTGTGCATACCACAGAGATAACGCAGAAGATGGTGAGCGCAACATTAGTGACATTCAAGCCCTAACAGATTCTCCATTCCAGTTCTCTTATGCTGATGAAGAGGGTAATTTAACAGAGCGTTTTAAGAAGTGGTTAGAAGATGTAATTGTGACCGGTTTGGAATATTGGAACAAGAGTCTCTGAAAGCGATGTCTACGATGGTCGCTGATTTGTACTGAGCGCAGTCGAAGTATCTTTGTCGTACCACTTGCCTACGGCACGCTCCGCGAACGTGGAAGCAAGCTACGCGTAGTATCTCGTAGAGAAGTGCGTGCTATGCCTACGCCATTTCCAATAAATTCCCAGCCTATAATGACCCTAAACAGATCCAATAACAACCAAAGGAGAAAAAAATCATGTTGGATTTGCTGATTCAAAACGGGTTAATTTTCGATGGCTTAGGTTCTCCACCTGTGC
>CAZZZY010000469.1:0-5425 GCA_964658545.1 uncultured Acetobacteraceae bacterium
CCTGCTCCCCCTGCTTGCCTCAACCAAGAAATTCCTTAACCGAGCAGTATTGGGGCGGGTTCCCCGACTTGTAGCAACTGGCGCGACGCAGAGAGAGGAGGAGAGGTTTATGCAGAAAAATCAAGTTAGAAAAGCGGTGATTCCGGTTGCTGGTTTTGGGACTCGGTTGTTTCCAGCGACTAAGGTGGTGAAAAAAGAACTTTTCCCGATTATTGATCGAGATGGTAGGGCAAAACCTGTGATTATTGCGATTATTGAAGAGGCAATTAGTGCTGGAATTGCTGAAGTGGGGATTGTGGTGCAGCCGGATGACAAAGAAATATTTGCCGATTTATTAAAAAATCCACCTAAAAAAGAACTTTTCGAGAAACTTTCACCGCCGAATAAAGAATATAGCCGATATCTCGAAGATTTAGGTAGCAAAGTCACTATCTTATTGCAAGAAGAACAATTAGGTTATGGTCATGCGGTATTTTGTGCCAAAGATTGGGTACAAGATGAGCCGTTTTTGTTAATGTTGGGCGACCATATTTATGCATCTGATATTGAAAAATCTTGTGCTAGTCAAGTTTTAGATGCTTATGAACAAGCTAATCAAAGTGTTGTAGGTTTAACTACAATGCCAGCAGAAATTATTCATAAAGCTGGGTGTGTAACAGGAATTTGGCAAGAGTTAAACTCGATTTTGTCAGTTACACAACTCTATGAAAAGCCTAGCATTGAGTATGCAAAACAGCATTTGCGCGTCGAGGAAATGGCAGAAAATGAGTTTTTAGGTATATTTGGCTTGTATTTACTCACGCCGAAAATTTTTGACTTTCTAGCAGAAAATATCAACCAAAATTTTCGAGAACGAGGTGAATTTCAGTTAACATCATGTCTAGAAAGATTGCGTAATTCAGAGGGAATGACAGGATATATTGTTAAAGGTAAGTGTTTTGATACAGGTTTGCCAGATGCTTATCATCAGACAATGATTGATTTTAGAAGCGTTTCCTAGCTCAAATAAACACTTAGTAAGACGCGGTGTGCAACTTTCTCTCAGACCTAACCCCCAAAGTTCGTTAAGAAAGTGAGATCGCTCCTAATTCTTGGATGAAGCAAGGAAGAGAAAGTGCGATAAGATTGATTTAGTCAGTCGTTGGAACAGGAGCGATCGTGGCTACACCGCTCAACATAAACGAAGCCTTGCTGCAAGAGGCGCTGGCATTTGATGACCAAAAAACTATTGATGCTCTGGTTGAAACAGCGCTTCGTGAATATATTCAACGTCGCAAGCGGCTCAAAATGTTAGACCTCTTCGGCACTATTGATTATGACGAATACGACTACAAGCAGCAACGTCAGCAGAGATGAGCGTCATTAGTTGAAGGTTAGTGCGATTGCCGACTTGTAGCGTGCGATGTCTATTCTCAAGATTGCGATCGCAAAATTTTCAGAAAATGGACGAAATACTCTTTCAAAAGGCTGTTTAGGATAGGGTCGATAAATATCAAAATCTTGATCCAGTGGCGTAGCCTACGCCTACGGTAATTTTGTAGAGACAGTCTTAAATATGAGTTAAGCTAAAGTGCGTGAATGGGTCAGCATTGAAAACAATGCTTTGGAATTAGAGGATGAATCAGTATTTTGCAACGGTTGCTCGCGGATTAGAAACCCTCGCGGCTCAGGAGTTAGAGCAATTGGGAGCCTATTCTGTGGAGCCAGGGTTTTGTGGTGTAGCTTTTGAGGGCGATCGCACTCTACTTTATCGCGTCAACCTCTGGGCTAGGCTACCGTTCCGAATCTTGGTAAATATCCATGAGTTTCCTTGCCTTGATGCTAAGGATCTCTATCGCGGCATCCAAACCATCGATTGGGTAAACTATTTAACGCCAGATATGACCCTGGCGGTGAATACCACGGGCAAAAACGATCGCCTCAATCACACCCACTTTACGGCTCTCCAAGTCAAAAATGCGATCGTCGATCAGCAGAAAGAAAATCTGGGCGAGCGTTCAAATGTAGAGCTTCATGAACCAGATGTGCGGATCAATGTTCATATTGAGCGCGATTTTTGTACCGTTAAACTCGACAGTTCTGGAAATAGTCTGCACCGCCGAGGCTATCGCCCTGCGGTTGGAGCAGCCCCTCTCAAGGAATCTCTGGCTGCTGCCCTGATTCAACTTTCGGGCTGGCAGCCAAACCAGATGTTCTACGATCCTCTATGTGGATCTGGCACTTTACCTCTCGAAGCTAGTTTAAAAGCACTGAATATAGCACCGGGGCTATTTCGTGATTGCTTTGGATTTGAAAATTGGCTCGATTTTGACCTGCCTCTTTTAGAAAAGCTACTCCAAGAAGCTAAGGACAGCCAACTAGACACCCTTCCCGCACCTATTTGGGGAAGCGATCGCGATGAAAATATAATCGAGCAAGCGATTAACAATGCTCAAAACTGCGGCGTTGATAACCATGTATGGTTTTCTCAAATGGAGTTAGCCGATATTGTCGCCCCCGCAGACAGTGGGGTTTTATTCTGCAATCCACCTTATGGCGAACGCCTGGGGCGAGATAGTGATTTAGGGGCATTTTACAAACTTTTGGGCGATGTGTTGAAACAACGCTTCCAGGGCTGGACTGCATTTGTGCTAAGTGGTAACAAGGAACTGTCTCAATCCATTGGACTGAAATCATCTCAAAGGATTGCGGTATACAACGGAGCTATACCTTGTCAGTTAATGAAATATGAACTGTACTAAGTAGGACTTACGCAAAATATCTCTCAAACTCTGATTTCTCTGTGTCCTCCGTGCCTCTGCGGTTCGTTATTCCATAACTCTTACGTAAGTCCTACTAAGAAAAAATTGGGTCAGATTTTGTAATTTGTATTATGGTTTAGCGATCGCACACGTAACGGCGACATCGCCAACCCCTGTATTTCCAGATGCAGACTGGGCTATCAGTTCAATTTCTCCGGTTGCTGTGCGAATGAATCCGGTTGCTTCGATGATGGCGGGATACGGGGTTATGGGGTGTGTGATGGGTTTACCTTGCCCTTGAAATTGAGATACATCACGAATGTCACTCCAGGGGCGATCGCTCCCTACCCATTCATTTGGGTTGGACGGCAACCCTCCTCGTCCTGTAGCCACAAAACTACTGCCTTGAGCATTGCACCCTGTCGCAATTTGTTGGCTAGAGTCTACAAAGTTCACGGGCAGTTGCACGATTTCAGCACTGGGATTGACACCCAAATTATTAATCTGCACTGTTCCACTCACACCAAATTGTGAATTGGCGGTAATGTCACTATTGGGGGTGTCTCGGGGCTGAAACTGGAGTCCAAAAATGCCCTGAGAAATAATACTAATCTTGCCACCGTTCCCAGTAAAGGCATTGGCGCGAATATCACTGTTTTCCGACAGCACCCCAATCAGAAACCCGTTAGGAATATTAATCGAAATATTGCCGCCATTGCCCCCCGCTTGAGCGGTACCCGCGGTAGTCGAAATCAAACTATTGCGCCGTAGCAACAATAAATCGCCTACATCCAGAGTAATGTTGCCCCCTTGAGTGCTAGCAGTTTCGGCAGTGAGGGAGGCACGCGTATCAAGCTTAAGTTGATTGGCTGTAACCGAGATATTGCCCCCTGCACCACTACCCAAACTCCCCACTGCGATCGCCGCCTCATCCTGGAATAAAGCCGTTTTTGCTCCTACCGTGATGTTGCCGCCCTTGCCTGTAGAATCCGCAGTTGTGGTGGCGAATAGTCCAGTGCCAGCACCAGTGAGCATCAATTGGTCAGTTAAATTAAATGTAATATCCCCTGCGGCTCCACTACCAGACGTATTAGAAGATACCCGCGCTCCCTGGCTCAAGTTGACACTATCGGCAGCAATTGTGAGGTTGCCGGCGTTGCCACTGCCAGAGGTGGAAGCAGATAGTTCCACCCCTCCATTAATAGTAAATTGCCCAGTCGTCACGCTAATATTTCCAGCATTGGCAATACTGCTAGTTTCGGCAGTTAACTTGCCTCCTCCTGTCAGGTTAATCGTGTCTGGGGCAGTGAGAATCAGGTCGCCCCCCTTACCACTACCATTGGTAGACGCAGAGATTTGGGATTGAGGCGCGAGGAACACATTTAAAGTCGGGTCATTGGCGTAGGGATTGAGCCGCAACGTGCCAGCCGGAGCTTGCCCTTGGGTATCGGCAAAAACTCCAACGATACCCGCCAGATTCATTTGAGAAGCATTGAGGGTAATGCTACCACCACCTCCGGTATTAGTTGCTGTGGCGCTTGCCGTGGCAACGATCCGGGCGTTATCAGACAAATTGAGACTGGGCGTATTAATTATAATATTCCCGGCTTTACCTGCGTCGGTGGCTGCTACCGAGACGACGGGCGCTGCGCCTTGCATTTGTGCGATGTTCACGACTGTGGGAGCATTCACAGTGATGGTGCCACCCTCTCCACTGCTCTGAGTGGCGGCGGTAATCTGTGCGTCTCCAGTAACGACAACGGTGGGGCTATTGAGGGTAATGTCGCCCGCTTTGCCAGTACTGCTGGTGGTGGCAGAAAGACTGCTACCATTGGTGAGGTTAATACCCTGCCCAGTGGTAACAGTAATATTCCCTGCATTGCCACTATTGCTGGTGCTGCTGAGAATTTGACTCTGGTTGAACATCGCCTCACCAGCACTGGTGATAGTGACATTGCCGGCGGAATCGCTGCCTTTGGTATCACTTTCAATCTGGCTGTTGGTGAGGGTGAGATTCCCAGCGCTATTAATGCTGACATCGCCCGATCGCCCTGTTCCACTAACCGGAATTGAGATTGTCCCTGTAAATGGGGTGTTTACTGTCACCTGTTTTCCGGTCAAAATTACGGTATCGGCGATCGCCAAATCTGCCTGCCCATTCACCGCCACTGCCCCCGCCTGTGCGGAGGAAGATGCCGTCAAAATTTGCAATCCAGACACCTGGTTTTTTGCGTCTAATATGACATTTCCGCCAGCGTTTGCGGTTCCTTGGGGCGCAACCGAAAAGGTATCCAGGCTACTTCCCCCGCCAGTAATATTCCCATTCTGTGCGATTAGAGCGATCGCGCCGCCATTGCTACTATTGCCAGTTGTTGAATACGAGAATGAGGACAAATCGCTATTACTAGCAAGGTTGCCATTTTGGGTGGTTAGGGCGATCGCACCGCCATTGCCACTATTCCCAGTTGTTGAGTAGGAGAATGAGAACAAGTAACCGTAATTATTGTTGGTGAGGTCGCCATTTTGTGTGGTTAGGGCGATCGCACCGCCATTGCCACTATTCCCAGTTGTTGAGTAGGAGAATGAGAACAAGTAACCGTAATTATTGTTGGTGAGGTCGCCATTTTGTGTGGTTAGGGCGATCGCACCGCCATTGCCACTATTCCCAGTTGTTGAGTAGGAGA
>CAZZZY010000470.1:0-5413 GCA_964658545.1 uncultured Acetobacteraceae bacterium
CATGCCCAATAACTAATTGAGAATCCTTGCTTCTGACTTCGGAATTATGGCTTCTGGGTTGGCTTTTGCTACTTGAGAGCGCGATCGCGGTTTGCCTGTGGCGATCGCATAATTAATCGCCAGCAGCCACAGCCACAAGCCCGGATTTCGGGGTTCGAGCCAAAAACCTACCCGGTTTAAGAAGTGCGGGAACCACGGACTCAGCAAAGCGTTAACCAAAGCATGACGACCGAAGTTGAAATAACTACCAAGCCATCGCACTAAATCTCTAGGTCCAGCAAGTTCCCAAATCCATAAAAGTAAGGCAGGATTTTTTCTAGCGGCTTTGAGTGCTAGGCGGTTAAAGGTTAACCAATCACACCTATCTTTGATAAAGTTATCTGCTACTTCTTGGGGTTCGTCTGCTAACAGTCCAAAGAAGGTATTGAGCATGGAGTTAATGCGCTGGGGTGGTAAAAATTTCCCGGTGGGTACCATCATGCCTTTGGAAAATAGCCAAGTTACGGAAACGTTGCTTTGGTAGGCGCGAATCTGGTTCAAGTGGCAAAAACTCAACAAGTCATGTTTGAGAGCAGTATTCAACAGCGTTGTTAAGCGCTCTAAGTTGCGAACTAGGGAACCAAAACCGGTGAAGACGAGGGGAGACTGGAGTGATGCGGCATCGCCGATCGCAATCAATCGATCGAAGGCAACTGTGCGATCGCTACTTCCCACACTAAAATGTCCCGGAATATACCCAAATGTCGGCTTCTTCCACACCAATTTGTCCATATCGCACCTGCGATACTCTGGCAAAATCGTGAAAAAGTCCTCGTACATCTCTAGCAAAGAACCGGGATTTTCAGCATTGACTTCGTGGTAATGAAATAAATAAATCGTCAATTCATCACCTGCTCCAGGAAACAGTTCCCAAATCAACTGTCTTCCCCGCGAAATATCCCCATGACTATAAAGCACGTCCCCATATTGGGAATCCCACACTCCCGGCTCAAATCCGCTCTCAACTGCCGCTCCTACTGTTGGACAGACACTATCAAAGGCCCGACCACCATTTAATTGCCAAGCGATGGGTGAGGCAGTTCCCATTGCATCTATTAGCAGCCGTCCACTTACTTGCTTCTCAATCTGACTAGGTAAGTGCTTGACTTGCAAAAGAACTTGTGATATATCAATATCTGCACGCATAAATTCTGTTTCATCCCAGATTTCGCCGCCTGCCGCTTGCAGTTTTTGCCCACACATTTGGAGCCATTTTTCGGAATCTAAGCCTAAATTTAGGACTGTGGGTGTGTGCAGGACAGGCGATCGCAGTTTGGATGGATTATTCGCATCAAAAAACTTATTGAATCCATCTTTGTATTCCCTGGCAATGATGGTTTCTAACTCAGCGGGGGTGACTAAACCCAGGTTAACTAAGCTTTGAATTTCATCGCGGGAAATATTCCATTCTCGGTTCATCCGGCCAAAAGGCATTCGTTCCACTAGCAGGACTTTATATCCCAGTTTTGCCATCAATGCTGCATGAATCGCGCCTAGTGCGCCACCGATGTAGATGATGTCGTACTGGGGCATGGGGCATGGAGCATTGATTGTTTCTGCCCTGCTCTGTTGCGAGAACACAACTTGGTGCGGCTGGTGCGGATTTCGTACTCCTTCGCGCCATCGTTGTTCCCACCAGTAGGCACGTGTTAGATCGTATTCACCGTTAGGCATTTTCTGAAAATACTTGACGGTGAGGGGGTAAGCAGAGCCTAGCGCGGTAAAAATCGATTGCTGGGATAAATCAATTGCTGGTGGTTGCGGGTAATGATGCGGAAAACGGCTTCTGATTTCTTTGGTCAAGTGTTGCAGAATTTGTCCCTCTCTAGGAAAAGGTTGTTCTGCCCAACGAAACACTTTCAGATAAGTAGTTCGTTGCACCGACCAGACAAATACCGAAAGTTCCGCAGGTAAGTCTCCGGAAAGAGCCGCCCCAGTGGGTATAGTAGCACCGGGTATTTTGAGGCGAAAGCCTTCCGAAGTCAGCACTTTTTCTCCATTTCCAGGTTCAAAATCTGTTTGTAGCCAGCTACGCACAGTTGCTGTATCTGGAGTTGGAACTTCTAAATAAAGGATTTCTCTCATCGTTTCCTGACATCTCCGATCAATCTACTCACCAAGACAGATTTTGTGAAGGCACAAAGTAAGGTAAACTCCGCGCTATTAGTTTAGTAAAGATTCAGTAAAGAAATTTTAAGAATTTGTTGAATTTATTGTTCATTTTGTATTTCTGTAAACCCACGCCATGAATTATCCCATTCCAGACAGTCCCCAGGAAATTGTTGCCCTGCGACAACAGCCGATTGATGAAGAACTAGTTGCCGCCGCGATCGCTGGAGTCATTAAAATTGTCCGCGCTCAGGGTCAATCCTTGGAAGAATTAACCGCTCAGTTGCTAGCAGATGATCCACTGCTGGATCAGCAACAACGTCGTTGGTTGAGCCAATTAGTTGCCCAATCCTGGGAAAAGTTCTCCTAAAACCTGGCAGAAGATGAAGTTTTGGTCGCAGCATTAGATTTCTAGGTCTGCACCTAAATATTGGAATATTGGCGATGCCTGCGGCGGGCTGCGCCTACGGATTTTAGGTATATGAGTAACAATAATTACCAGTATAAAATGGGCAATTGGGTTGCTATTTTGGCATTCATGGCACAGAAGCCACTAAATTAACCATATCAGTGTTTTACATTGCTAATGAATTTTACAACCTTCTGAAAGGGAAAGACCTCTGGTACAAACCAGGGTCTTTTTTTGGATCAATTCTGCTGCATCTAAGTATTAGCGATCGCTTCCCCTATTCATCGAAAAACGCAAACTTTACCTGCACAAAATATCTATTTTGTCAACTAGAAGCTTTCACCGCCGCTTCTGCTTGGGAGTGCAATAACAAACCGTATTCTAAGCCCTCTACCACCGCTTGATAGGAAGCCTCCAAAATATTTGTGGAAACTCCTACCGTAGTCCAGCGCTGACGACCATTGCCTGATTCTACCAACACACGGGTTTTTGCCGCAGTGCCCGTATATCCGTTGAGAATCCGTACTTTGTAATCTGTCAAATCAAAGGTCGCTATTTGGGGATAAAAATTCACCAAAGCCTTGCGTAAAGCTGCATCCAAAGCGGCAACGGGGCCATTCCCTTCCGCCGCCTCTAGAATATTTTTGCCATCAACAGCGATTTTGACCGTCGCTAGGGCATTGCTAGTTTCTTTCCCCTCAATCAAATCACAGTGGACTTGAAAACCTTTGACTTCAAAAAACTTCTGGCGACCTCCCAAAGCTTCGTGCATCAATAGTGCAAAACTGGCCTCTGCTGCTTCAAATTGAAATCCTTCACTCTCCAGATCTTTGAGACGTTGGAGAATTTGCTTGGCTTCTGTCTTTAGCTGGTCAAGGTTAATCCCAAAACTGCGGGCTTTGGCTAAAACATTGCTCAGTCCAGACTGTTCAGAAATCACGATGCGGCGATGATTCCCGACTTGTTCCGGCTGAATGTGTTCATAAGTTAGGGGATTACGTTCTACAGCTGATACATGAATACCGCCCTTGTGGGCAAAAGCCGAAAGTCCCACAAAGGGGGCGTGTTCATCTGGCGCGAGGTTGACCACTTCACTAACAAAACGACTAGCTTCTGTAAGTTGTGTTAGCTGGTCTTCTGTGATACAACTGTAACCCAACTTCAGTTGTAAATTGGGAATTAACGAACAAAGGTTAGCATTACCGCAACGTTCACCGTAACCATTAATTGTCCCCTGTACCATCTTTGCCCCTGCCATCACGGCGGCTATTGCGTTAGCAACTGCCATTTCTGAATCGTTATGAGTATGAATGCCAATTTGGGGCATTGAGAATTGGGTAGATTCTTTCCCCATGCCCCATTCCCCAGTGATCTTTACCACATCTTGCACAATTTGGCTAATTTCGTGGGGTAAAGTGCCGCCATTAGTATCACAGAGGACTAACCATTCAGCACCAGATGCGATCGCAGCTTCTAATGTCTGTAAAGCATAATCTGGATTGTGCTTGTAACCATCAAACCAATGTTCAGCATCGTAGATAATCCGCCGCCCTTGAGAACGGAGGTACTCAATGGTGTCACGAATCATCGCCAAATTTTCTTCTAATGTCGTCTTCAGGCTGGTTGTGACATGTAAATCCCAAGACTTGCCAAAAATAGTTACCCAGCGAGTTCCCGCAGCCAAAATATCCTGTAGCATCGGTTCGGTAGCAGCAGTGGAGTTAGGCCGTCGAGTCGAACAAAAAGCCACAATTTCAGATTGTTTTAGCGGATCTTCTTGGAGTTGCCAGAAAAATTGTACATCCTTGGGATTGGCACCAGGCCAACCGCCTTCAATGAAGGGAATGCCCAGTTGATCGAGTCTCTTGGCAATGCGTAACTTATCTTCTATCGATACTGATAGCCCCTCGCGCTGAGTGCCATCCCGTAATGTAGTGTCATAGAGCCAAAGTTGAGGTGAGGAATTTGTGGTCATAAAACTGGGACCGACGAGACAACTTTCAAGGCAATGTGTCAATATACAACAAAACGCCAGTTTGGCAATTTAAAAATGCCTAAAATACTAGCTCAAGGTAAAACAATTGAGTGCGTAAGCGGAACCAATCTCCGAAAAGTTTTGCTGCAAAATAGTATTCACCTCTACAATGACGGTGCTAAGGTAATAAACTGTCGAGGTATTGGCAGTTGCGGAACCTGTGCGGTTATGGTAGAGGGCAAAGTATCAGCAGCGAATTGGCGCGATCGAGCCAGGCGTTCGCTTCCTCCCCATTCTCCTACAACAGACTTGCGTTTAGCTTGTCAAACTCAGGTTTTAGGCGACGTGACAGTGACAAAGTTTGATGGATTTTGGGGACAAGGTTCTCGAATAGTGTGGACACCAAAAGGTTAAAAAGGAGTAAGACAAGATGGGTAGATGGACTCCCTTAATTTTGATGGCTGGAGGTTTGGCCATTCTGCTTGGTACGTTACTAGGCATCAATTTTCCTATGGGCGTGCAAACCGCTAACGCTCCGGCTGGTAAAGCAGCCAAAGTTCTCCCAGCTAATATCAATGTTAATAGCAGTGCTGGCAGCAAAAATGAGGAAACTGCAACTGAAGGAAATGAAACAACTGAAACAACCGAAACAAACCAAAACAAGCGCAGTATCATAGCCCCAAGACCTAGCAATAGAAGTAACGTTGCCCAGAATCCTCCCACTGACTCAACATCACCTTCTGACAGTACAACAGAAAACAATACAGATAGTTCAGCAACAGACGCGCCATCTAGCAACACAAACCAAAGCAACGAACCAATTCGAGCCTTGTGGTAACGATAATATCCGTCTTTAGTTACGAGTTATAAGTTATAAGTTA
>CAZZZY010000471.1:0-5405 GCA_964658545.1 uncultured Acetobacteraceae bacterium
GTTAAAATTTCGCTCTCTTCTTCATGCTCTGAGAAAATCCATTTATTTGCATCAGGTTATTAGGCTGGGTTCCAAGTGCCGTGGAAGCTGTGGGGTATGACACTGGGTAATCCTAGTTTGCAAAGGGGTTCGGCATCCAGGCGATCGCTATCAAATATCCAAACTTCGCTACTATGAGAATTACCATCGTAGACAACGGTTAGCACCCAACTTTGCTCAGGGTTTTGGGTAGATTGGGCGGGGATGGGTTCTGAGGGATAACGGTTTTCTCCTAAGTTTGCTTCGGTGAGGGTTTCGGTTTTGTGATCAAAACGAGCGATCGCATTTAATAGTTCTTGGCTAATATCTGTTCCTAAACGGAATTTTGACATATATGTGTACGGAGATGCTTGCCCCACATTTTGCTGTGGCACATTCGGAAATTCACAATGTTCGTTTAATAGTTGCTGAATTGACGTAACTTTGCCAGTTTGGGGATGTAGATGAACTCGTGTTAGTGTACTCTTCGCTGGGGTGTGAGTCTCACCTGTAGCTACTTCCTTGAGATATTGGTTAGTTTGAAAATCTTCATAACGGGCAATATCCACAATTACTGAACCGCTAGCATCTACATAACCGTTAGCAAAATGCCATTGATACCAAGGTTCGCTTTCTCCACGACTGACCACAGATAGGGAAACCCTGTCAATAACTAAAATCTGAGTTCCTAATCGAGGTTGCCACTTTAGCGAATCACTATAGTTGTTTATCCCTATTAGCAAGGGTAAGATATTCAACCGCACTGGCGGAATGAAAAATACAATATACTGTCCTGCTAAAACAAAATCATGCACCAATGGTGAACCATCTAGCTGGTATGCGGCTTGTTGGATAATCCGCCCAGTGGAATCGCTTTTGTAAATATTAAGCGTCGCATTTTGTCCAGGACTGATGCCAAAGTTAAAAATCTCTCCTGTTTGCTCGTCACGCTTATAATGTGCTGAATAGTTTAATCCTTTGCTTAATCCCCCTAAATCATCTTCGCCCAAAGTTTCTAAAGTTTGTAAATCGAGGGCGTAGGGTTTACCAGCTTCCCACAGTGCTAAAAGTTTATCTGGAAGTGCTATTACAGAGGTGTTGGCAACATTCTTGATGGGCTTTTGCCATTGATTCCAAATTGGCCCTGGTGCAGTCATGCCATAATTGCCATAGACCAGTTTACCTGCTGCGGCTTCTTCTTGATAGCCAGAGGTTTGCACGTAGCGATAAACCCCAGTTGCGACTGCATCAGTAAAATTTACAGCAAGAACTGCCCCATCTCCATCAAACCAGTGTCCCATATGAATGCCACCGCGTTCTAGCCGTGCAGGGCCATTGCGGTAAAGAGTGCCACGCAATCCATCTGGGATTTTGCCTGAAAGAATTGGCAATTGGGTAGAGGAAAATTCTTTTACTGGTTTTGCGATCGCGCTTGCCCAGGTTTTTTTTATTGACTTTTGGTTAATAGTATGCACTTTAAATGATTCTATTGGTTGATAAATTATAGTTGTATTTTTACATTTTCTTTTTACACGGATCTCGGTTTTATGCCAAATCCACTAACCGCTATTGTCGGAGTTTCTTGGCTAATTGCACACTATTGTATATCAAGACACGCAAGAACCCTTTATCCTTTAAAGATTTCATCCAATAATGAAATCGTTATGAAATTTTGATAGTTCTTTAGGTAGAGATGTTTATTATTCCAATGGCTGGAAGCATTCATTCTTAAAAACGTCTAAACTGATGTCCAGAATCACAAAAATCGTTCTAAAAAATCAATACCTTCGCCAATTTACAAACAGTTCTTACAGAGATAGAGATTGATAAGAAGCCGTAGTAATATCGATACCATACTTTATAAGTGCCAGATATAAGATTATAGGAGGTTGTACAGCAGTACCAACTAAACTCTTTTATGGAAGAATCCTTGCCTATTACTATTTTGATCAGTGTAACTGTTGTAGCTGGTATTGCTGCTCAAGTTTTAGCTGGTTATTTTCATATACCTAGCATCGTCTTGCTACTTCTATTCGGGATTCTTCTGGGGCGAGATGGTTTGGCTTTTTTAGATCCATCTTTATTAGGTGTTGGTTTAGAAGTTGTAGTTTCCCTATCAGTGGCATTGATTTTATTTGAAGGTGGTTTAAATCTACAATTAGGAGAGTTAAAAGAGGTTTCAAGCAGCCTTCGCAATCTTGTCACTTTGGGAGTGCTGATTACCCTAATGGGTGCTGGAATAGCTGCACACTGGTTAAGTGAATTTCCTTGGTCAATTGCTTTTCTTTATGCCTCTTTGGTAGTTGTGACAGGGCCAACAGTTATTAATCCCCTCCTCAAACAAATTGGTGTAGAAAAACAAGTCTCAACACTTTTAGAAGGGGAGGGTGTTTTTATCGATCCAATTGGTGCAATTTTAGGTGTAATCGTGCTTCACTTTGTTTTGAGTGGAAATGTACAACCACTCATTTTAGTTAAGGGCTTGGTTTTGCGTTTGGGTATAGGCGTAGCTCTTGGTTTAGGAGGAGGTTGGTTGCTTTCTCAACTTCTCAAACAGGATAAATTTCTGTCCCAAGAGTTAAAAAATCTTGTTGTTTTAGCTAGTGTCTGGGGTTTATTTAGTTTGGCACAGGTTCTGCGTAGTGAGTCTGGTCTAGTAGTTGCTGTAGTTATGGGGATAGTTTTAAAAGCTAGTAACCTCCCTTCACAGCCTTTAATGCGTCGGTTTAATGAACAATTGAGCATTTTAGCTAATTCGGTTTTGTTTATCTTGTTAGCAGCAGACTTATCACTTGCAAGTGTTTTCGCATTGGGTTGGCGTAGTGTTTTAACAGTTCTAGTGTTAATGGTGATAGTGCGTCCCATTGACATTTTAATATCTACCTGGAATCAAGGTTTGAAATGGCAACAGCAGTTATTTTTATCTTGGGTTGCTCCCAGGGGAATTGTAGCTGCTTCTTTAGCTTCTTTGTTTGCAGTTTCACTTACAAAACAAGGTATTAATGGTGGTGACTCCATTAAAGCCTTAGTATTTTTGACAATTATAATGACGGTTTTTTTCCAAGGTTTAACAGCTCCTTGGCTCGCCAGCTTACTCAACTTACGTTTAATAAGTCAAACTGAACACGAGTATTCGCAACTAGCTAGTGATGATGTCTTGACGCAATCAGATGGAAAAATAGTCAGCCCTGCTTCCTAGTTATTGATGACCAAAATTATAGTTTTCCTTAGCCTGATAAAATTAGAAGAAATGTGGATAGATGTCGAATGCTTTTCAACAAGTACTTCTGTGCAACCACAGGAAACCCCTCAAAGAATTCAGAAACTGCGGGGGCTGTAAGCAAACCTATATGAAGAATTTATGGGAATCAAACTGTTTATAAATGTAGTGTAAGACTTTGAAACTATAAGTTAGATATACTTAGGACAGATATTCAGTAATCCTATCGAGAGATAAAATGGTCTAAATCCAGAGTTTGAAGTATTTAGACAACAGGCGACAGACTTACGCTCCTTGGCAAAGTTAACAGCAACTTGCCACTGTTTCAAATGTCCCAAATATAATCGCTTACCCCTAGACCCAAAATTATTCGATGCAGTTTGGTTCTAGTAATGTGAACAATTTTCAGGCGATCGCACCCCACATCCAACCGTAAACTTGTCGAGCAAGACTATCAGTTCATCAAATAATTGGTTAACTTATGGGATTTGGCTTCTTCACTACAGCGCAAGTGCTTGGAGAGCCTTTATACATGAAGTGGTTTAGATTCCCTATAAATCAATAATATCATACATCTGGCCAATTTACTTGCGCTGACCAATTAATTTACAAACAGTATTTGTGGTTACAATTGGTCATCAGCTAAAGAGCCTTGACTACTTTCATTATTTTTTCAATTGTTCTAAATAAACGGCAACCTGCATCAGAATTCTGTTAGATATTTGTTAAGAAAAGTTACAAACCTCTTAACACAAGGAAATATTTATTATGGTAGTTTCACTTGAAAGTAATGCACCACATCAGGTAGTTATCGTTGGTGGTGGCTTTGGTGGACTGTATACAGCAAAAGCTCTCTCTAGAGCAAATGTAAATGTTACTCTCATTGATAAACGTAATTTTCACCTATTTCAGCCGCTTTTATATCAAGTAGCCACAGGTACGCTATCACCTGCCGATATTTCCGCACCATTGCGATCTGTATTCAGCAAAAGCAAGAATACAAAAGTGTTGTTGGGAGAAGTAGATGATATTGATCCAAAAGCGCAACAAGTTATTCTGGGTGATGAAATAGTACCTTATGATACATTAATTGTGGCCACAGGTGCTAACCATTCCTATTTTGGTAAGGATAACTGGAAAGAATTTGCTCCAGGCTTGAAAACTGTTGAAGATGCCATAGAAATGCGTCGCCAGATATTTTCGGCATTTGAAGCGGCAGAAAAAGAAACTGTCCCCGAAAAGCGCCGTGCTTTGTTGACTTTTGTGATTGTGGGGGGTGGTCCCACGGGTGTAGAATTAGCAGGTGCGATCGCGGAATTGGCATACCAAACGCTCACAGAAGATTTCCGCAGCATCAACACCTCAGAAGCGAGAATTTTACTATTGCAAGGGGGCGATCGCATCCTCCCACACATTGCGCCAGAGTTATCGAAAGTAGCAGCAGAATCTTTGCAAAAGTTGGGTGTGGTTATTCATACTCAAACCAGAGTGACAAATATTGAAAACAACATCGTGACTTTCTCCTCATGTGATGAATTGACAGAAATTGCCTCAAAAACTATATTGTGGGCAGCAGGTGTTCAAGGTTCGTTTATGGGGAAAGTCCTAGCGGAACGTACAGGTGTAGAGTGCGATCTATCGGGACGTGTGATTGTTGAACCGGACTTGAGTATCAAGGGTTATAAAAACATTTTTGTAGTGGGAGATTTAGGCAACTTCTCCCATCAAAATGGTAAACCCTTACCTGGTGTTGCACCTGTAGCCAAACAACAAGGAGAGTATGTAGCTAAACTCATTCAACGAAGACTTAAAGGTCATACTTTGCCACAATTTCATTACAACGACGTGGGGACTTTGGCGATGATTGGGCAAAATTTAGCTGTTGTAGATTTAGGCTTCATCAAACTCACAGGTTTCATTGCTTGGGTATTTTGGCTAGTAATTCACATCTACTTCTTAATCGAGTTTGACACTAAATTAGTAGTAGTAATTCAGTGGGCGTGGAATTATATCACTCGTAATCGTCGCTCTAGATTGATTACAGGTCGAGAAGCTTTTGTCGAAGCAAAAGTTGTTAACAATAGCGTGCAACAGCCTTCTGTGACACCTGTGTAAGTAACTTCAGGGATCACAACATTAGTCAATGTAGAAAAATTGAATCGTATTG
>CAZZZY010000472.1:0-5405 GCA_964658545.1 uncultured Acetobacteraceae bacterium
TACCTCCTCCTCCCCCCCAAAATAAGCCTCCAAATACCCCCCCAACGCCTCCTCACTCGGCTTTTCCCCCAAAGTATGCAACCCCGAAGAAAACAGCCGATTTTCTAAAACCTGCAAATATTCATACAACACTACCAAATAATCATCAAAAGCGCGATCGCTAAACATTCGCACATTCTCAGGAGTAAACCCAATCCCCAACCGTTTAGCATCCTCAAACGGACAATCAGCATCCAACCCAGAGTCCACAATTTTTTTACAAATCCCTTCCTTCAGCACATAATTCTTTTCTGAATCTTCCCGATACTCCAAAATCAAATCCCGCAACGCCACCAATTCCTTATACAAACCTGCCCGCCCATAAGGAGGCACATTATGAGAAATCAATACACCATAACCGCGACGTTTTGCCAACATAGATTCAGAAGGATTATTTGCCGCATATATATATAGATTAGGCAAATTTCCTAACAGAATATCCGACCAAGAATAACCCGTATTCCCCAACGGAGAACCAGGCAACCATTCCACCGTCCCATGCATTCCAAAGTGAACTAAAGCATCAGCTTGAAACTCATTTTGCAGCCATTTATAATAAGCAGCATATTGGGGATGAGGCGTTAAATCTCGTTCAAACATTAAGCGCATCGGGTCGCCTTGTATCCCCAAAGGTGGTTGTACACCTATCCATATATTGCCTAATTGCACACCACCAATCTGAAATTCATCGCCATAAGTTTTAATCCCAGTTCCCGTAAGAGATTTCCATTGTTTTTTGATGCGGGAAGTTTGTAGATATCCCAACCATTTTTCTAGAGTGCGAACATTGACAGATGCAGAGATATTTTTTGGATCATCAAAAGATTCATCCGCCTCTTTTACCCAGCGAATCAATTCTTCCCCATCTTCCGGTAAATCTCCAACGGTGTAACCTTGTTCTTTAAGTGCGTGGAGAAACTTTAATAAACTACGCGGGACATTTAATAATGCAGCTGTCCCCACAGCACCATAACCTGGAGGAAACCCATATAAAATGATGGCAATCTTGCGTTCCGAAACAGGTTTTTGCCGCAAAGCCACCCAACTTTTCACCCTACCAATTAATCGCTGCACCCGTTCGGGAACCAGATAAATATTTTCGCCCACCAAACCACCGAGGGGAACGGTATCAATAGCCCCATCTAATTCTGGTAACGCATACAACACCACACTTTGCAATCCGCCGATACCTTGGCGCGTCCATGAGGAAATATCTTGAATTAATAGTGGTGCAGCAACAATATAAGGTACATTCTTGGCAGTGAGGATGCGCTTTGCTACTTCCACCTGTCGGCCTGCTTCCATTGAACCAGCCGGGCCACCCACCAGAGGAAAGCCAATTGTCGAAACGATCGCATCTACTTTAACTGCTTCACTAGAAAGTGAGGGAGTCTCTATATTACCTAGTTGTCGTTGCTGAATTTCATAGTCGGTTGTCATCAAATCTCGTACCGCCACGTGTCCTTCTACGCCGTTGATGAAGATGGGTAAAGGAGTTAACCCAGCTTTTTCAAAACTGCGAATTAGTTGGGGAATGTAGGGTTGTTTGGTGATGACGTGTTTGCGGTAGAGGAGAATTCCGATAACTGGGGAGTGGGGAATTGTCCCGATTCGTTTGTTTTGATACCATTCTAGGTATGCTTTTGGCGATTCAAAAAACCCTTGATAATCGGGATGGAGTAATCCGATGTTGGGGGTTTCGACTAACGGGGGGATGTCGCCAACTTTTAAACCCAAGTATTTTTCTGCTAGTGTCCAGAATAATGAAGCGACGTTTTCTGGGCCGCCAGCATTCCAGTAACCATAGATAATTAACCAGTTGCGTAAGTCTTGGACTTTTTGCACTGGGACGTATTTCAGTAGTTTGGGGCCAATTTTTAAGAAGCTGATGTAACCAGCGAGTTTGTCTTCTTCTCGGCCGTTGCTAAATTTGTCGAGGATAAATTTAACTGGTTTGGGCATTCCTTTAGGCTTGTCGCCAATGGCAAAATCACCCAATTTGGTTAAACTCATCAATTCTAAAGCTGACTCAAAGACTAGACGGATGGGAATTTGGGCAATGCGATCGCCAAGCCACACAACCTGGTCATAATCAAATAGTAGGCTACCGAAAAACACATCAGCATTATGAAGTGCTGCTTCTACCTCGGTGCGTTGACTGGTAAGATGGCGATCGCTAAATACCCGAATATCCAATTCAGGACAACGAGAGTTAGCCAAAAAAGCTGCTTTCCTGTACAAGTCAGCGTTGAACGATTCAAACCCAGCAACCAAGACGATGCGTTTCATGCCTGTAAGCTACGAAATATTTCTTTACTTAAATCTTAAACGTGCTTTCCGGCTGATTGTTAAATATCTACCCACAGATTGCACTAAAACGGGTTCATTAATGAAATTTTCCAGTAGCTTCACAAAATTTAAAGATCCCCTGTTGAGCCTATTCGGTTTATGGATTTGGGCATCGAACTAGCATAGTACGGCGTAAATCCACATACTATCTCAATTACCAGACAAGAGTCTTCTTAACAAGGGGCAAAATCCCCTTGTCAAAGATAGGCAAACTTTCGCCATAGTGTAGTAATACAGCACGGCGTAAATCCAGCTACCATCTCAATTAACAGGATTTGGGTTAAAATCCTCTTGTTAAAGGTGGCAAACTTCCGTCACAGTGTATTAGGTACATTTGTCATGGCTTTATACTTTTACAAAGGGTTATTATCTGAATAATGGAGGCAATTACTGCATTGCAATTTATTGCAATAATTAACAAGTTATTTCCGATTTTGATAACTTATAATAGTTGTGTTTTTGCTGACAATATACCTTTGAATTCGTGGAGTTTGCTCAGGGCTATTTCGTTCTAGACATAAATTGCCTATAACTAAAGTTCATAGGCTTTTAGCTATAGTCCGTTAAAACGGACTATAACCTTTACTCAGTCGTCTTTAGACGACTTTCGCTATTAGACTCAGAATTCATTCTGAGGCGGGCTAGATGAGAATGAAATAGCCCTGGGAGTTTGCTACATAAAATGGTAAGTGTTCCTGTTCGCAGAAAATTTATTTTGTCTGCCAGCGTATTCATGCTTAAAACAGTGCGGATATTGCGAACAAGTACTTCAACAAATTTATTAACAAAACTTTGTCTATAGAATTAATTAGAAGAGTTTTGAACTAGTATAAAAAGTAAGTAAATTGAGGATGAAATCATGAAATTTGGAATTGATAGTGGGCACAATTGTTCACCAGATACAGGAGCCAGTGGGATTAAATTTGAGGATAATTTAACTCTTGATGTCGGTAATAGAGTTATAGCGAAGTTAAGAGCTTTAGGTAATGAAGTCGTAGTATGTAGACCAAGTAATGCTAATACAGTCCGTGACTCACTCTCCAAAAGATGTTCTACAGCTAATGGTAGTAAAGTAGATATTTACGTCTCGATTCACTTTAACTGTTTTAACGCACAAGCTAATGGCACAGAAGTATATGCAAATAGCGATACAGGGAGAAAAATCGCTAAACCTGTATTAGATGAAATCGTCAAATTGGGATTTTTTAATCGTGGGGTTAAGAGTGGTTCCCACTTGTATGTTCTGAAAAATACAGATATGCCCGCGATTCTTGTCGAAGGTTGCTTTGTCGATTCGCAAAAAGATATGAATCTTTTTGAGCCTGAAGCAATGGCCAATGCGATTGTCAAAGGTTTAACTGGTCAAGCGTCAAGTGTCCCTGTTAACCCAGTACCAGATGAAGAGGAGAATGTAGATACTACTATTCTGAGACTTCAAAAAGCTTTAAATCGCCTCAAAATAACCGATAAAAATGGTAAGGCGTTAGTCGAAGATGGCGTTACCGGCGCTAACACCAAATCTGCTGTAGAAAAATTTCAGACTATCATCGGAGTTCCGCCGACTGGAAGTGCTGATGCAACTACATGGAATGCCATAAATCTAATTTTGGCAAAACGAATTATCAGACCAAACCATGCTGGTGGTGCGGTTGTTAGATACTTACAATACCGTTTAGGTGTTGATAACGATGGGGTCTACGGGCCGCAAACAGAGGTTGTAATTAAGAACTTTCAAAAGCAAAACAGTTTAGATGCTGATGGCATTCTCGGCCCTGTTAGCTGGCAGAAATTAATTGGTTAGATTCAAGTTGGCGCTGTCTTCGGAAAGCGCCAACTACGAACTCATGAACTTGATTAAAAGAAATAACCAGAGCGTAGGAAGTCACATCTGCTGCTGACAGGAATATGTTCAACTTAACCCAATACGCTTGGGTTAAGCATCTCTTTCTTGTCTCTGCGTCGCGCCAGTTGCTACAAGTCGGGGAACCCGCAAGAGCGCACTGGCAACTCTATTGCCTTGGCGGTACCCTGCGGTCAGCCGCTTTGCGTCTACATTAAAAAATTGACTTTGGTAACAGAGTTTTAGCCTTAACTCAAGCGTATTGCAACTTAACCAGGTTTGCGTTTGATAACTATCAATCGCACTTGGTAACAGGTAACTTCCTATCGCTCTGGTGGTTTTTTGGCGGTGAAGTTTCGCCAAAAGTATAAAAGTAAAGGGCTTTTCAAGCCTATAACAACTGTTGTTAGTCCTATCCACAAATCTTGTTCATGAAGTGCAGGAAGTTGTGACACTGGCACGGTGTAAACCTGACGTTATTTTTCAGTACATTTTGCTATCGTGACTCACATTCTCGTTTAGTCACATAGTGGCGATAGCGAAACATTGCTTCTAATTGCGCTTGCACTAACCAACCACTGACAAACTCAACTGTTCCTCCACCAGGCATAGAGAAGGAAATAGCATCAGTGAGCCGAGTTTTGCCATCTTCAGGTTCAAATTCATGTCGATGTACCCAAGACTCAAAAGGACCAGATATCTGTTCGTCGGTAAACAGGCGATATTTATCGCATTCAGTATGACGCGCTAACCAAGTTAATGGTAATGGTCCGAGAAACAGGCGAAATTCTGTGATAGCGCCTACGTTCAGCCCCCCTTCACGACGAACCACTTGGACTGGCTGCCAAGGTGGATTCAGCATTTGCAAAATATCTGGCCTTTCGTGAAATTTCCAAACTACTTCTGGCGAGGCATCAATTACTGAGGAATGTTTAAAGTGCAGCATGGAAAGAAAAACCTAAAATTCAACTTTCGGATTCTGTATCAATCTCGATATCTAGGGTATCTTCATCAACCCGCACATACAAAATATTTGGGTTACAGCAAACTTGGCAATCTTCTACATAAGATTGCTGTCCCCCAGCACTCAAATCAATAAAAGTTAAGTTCGGTTCGCCACAATAGGCGCAGTAATACTCAGCTGTGTTTTGCATTAAGTTTTCAGCTATGAATTTAT
>CAZZZY010000473.1:0-5355 GCA_964658545.1 uncultured Acetobacteraceae bacterium
CTCCCCCTGCTCCCCCTGCTCCCTCATCCCTAACTAACCGCCGATTGTTGATTATTCAAAGTTTGCAGTGCATCCCGCACTCGTTGATTGCGAATTTCACCTGCATGGGTAACGCAAGCTGCATCAACGATGTCGTCGCTAAAGTCCACCTGCAAAGCTTTATCTTTAATTAGCAGTTGCATCAACGAAGTTACGTTCTTGGCATACAATTGGCTGGCGTGAATTGGCATCGATGATGGGAGATTGATGGGGCCGATAATTGTTACGCCGTTCCACACAATATCTTTACCGGGTTCGGTGCAGGCGCAGTTACCACCCTGTTCAGCAGCCAAATCTACAATCACCGAACCGGGTTTCATTTGTGCCACCATTTCTTCTGTGACGAGCCGTGGTGCTTGTCTCCCAGGCACTTGAGCAGTAGTAATCACCACATCAGAATTTTTGACGTGTTCGGCGACAACTTCTTGAGTACGTTGTTTGCTAGCCTCAGAAATTTCCTTGGCGTAACCACCAGCAGCGACGGTTTCTTCCTCTAATTTGACTTCAACGAATTTTGCCCCTAAGCTTTGTACCTCTTCTTTAACGGCGGGACGAATATCAAAGGCTTCTACCACTGCTCCCAAACGTCTGGCGGTGGCGATCGCTTGCAATCCGGCTACACCAGCACCCATAATAAATACTTTCGCTGGAGCGATCGTCCCCGCGGCTGTGGTTAACATCGGGAAATATTTCGGTAATGCAGCTGCTGCAATCAATACTGCCTTGTAACCTGCTAATGAAGCTTGTGAGGACAAAGCATCCATACTTTGCGCCCTGGTGGTACGGGGAATCATCTCCATACTCAAGGCTGTGACTTTGCGATTTGCTAGTTGCTGTGCTATAACAGGATTTCCTAAAGGATTGAGGAAGCTGAGTAATACAGCCCCTTCCTTTAACAAATCAATTTCCGAGCGTCCATCTCCTCGTTCTTGTGGTGGGCTAACTTTTAGCAAAATATCTGTTTCGCCCCATAATTTGGCAGTATCGCTGATTATTGTGGCTCCTGCGGCTTCATAGTCAGGATCGCTGAAAAAAGATCGCTCTCCTGCACCCGTTTCTATCCAAACTTCCAAACCTTGTTTTACCAATCGAGCAACGGTGTCAGGAATTAATGCCACACGACGTTCACAAACTTCAATTTCTTTAGCAACTGCTATTCTCATGAAATCTCCTGAAGATAAATACTTAATCTCTGCCAAGTAAGCGATTGTCTAGATAAGGAATATCTCGCACTCATAGTACTTAGACAGGAACATCAGCCATGAATTTTATTGGTAGATTGAACCTCGAAACTTTCCTCTCCCACTCTTTGCTGTCCAGGCAAAACCTGACTTTGCCGTTCACAGATGTCATATTTTCAGATGGTTGCAAACAGGGTTACGTATTGCACATCCTAAATTGATTCCCAAATTTTGCATCTTTATCTTCAGCTTATTTTCGGGATTGAGAAATTTTGGTATTCCTTTCTTATAGAGTAATATTGACCAAATTTTGAAAGCTTGATAATTTCCCAATCAAATTTTAATGATTTCGATTTTGATTCCAACTTAATCTTAATCAATTTAGCCCAAGTTAACTGGCGATCGCTGATGGCACGCCTCAATTTTTATCACAAAATTCTCAAATTTAGATACACTTATACATATTTAGAAACACAATCCAATCCCAACTGTGTTTCTATTTAGTTGAAAATTTGACCAACTTAGTCATCAAATCAGTATTTTGTAAGGGTAATGAAGTAATTTTATTATATGTAAAATTTATCACTAAGCAATTTTACAGTCGCCCAAATATCAGGGAGGATGGCACTTTTTATTGTTACTGAACGTCAAATGTCAGGAAGTGAGTAGTAAACTTTAGTAACGAATACTAACACACGGTTATTTTAGATAACAGATTTATATTTTGGTAGAGGAAGCCCAATTATGCGACGTTTACTTTCTGCTTTAGCTGTTACTAGCTGTTTAGTGACTGTATTTCCAGCCCTGACTTCGGCGCAAAGCTTACCAGGATTGACGTTATTTAGCGGTATCAAAGGCGAAAATCAACTGCCCTTCCGGTTAGATTTTGGTGGACAAGCTGATGCTCCCGATCGATACATATTGAAGATTCCAGCTCAAAAAATGAAATTGGCTGTTAGTCAATTTGCCATTACCTACCCTAAGTATTACAAAGGAACTTTTGACCAAAAAGAAGTTGAAGTCCGAGTCAAAGGCAAAGCAGTTCCGCTTTCTGAGGTGAAGTGGGATAAAGAAGGTAAGCTGATTAATATTTTTCCCCAAGATCCGGTGCCAGCAGGTAGCTCCGTTGAGTTAGTCTTGTCTAACGTACAAAATCCAGCCTTTGGCGGAGTTTATTATTTCAACTGTCAAGTACTCTCCCCTGGCGATGTACCACTACTACGCTACTTAGGAACATGGATTTTGAGCATCAGTTAAGAGTGCTGAGTGGGGTATAATCAATGCTCCATTCCCAATTTACTAAAAAAGTGATACAATTAGAGATTGTGAGTTTTTATAAAAATCACCTAAGAGGAGAAGAGTATGAAAAGAACACTGGGCGGCACTAGCCGTAAGAGAAAAAGAACCTCTGGTTTTCGCGCCAGGATGCGGACACCAGACGGCAGGAACGTGATTAGCGCTAGGAGAAGAAAGGGTCGTCACCGTTTGAGCGTTTAGGACATATTGAGCTAAAAAAGCATCTGTGGCTTTGCCTAAAGCAAATCGGCTAAAATCCCGCAAGGATTTCCAGGCAGTTTTCCGAGAAGGAATTCGGCGTAATGGCTCTTATTTAACATTGAGAGCCTTAAAGCCTTTGTATTCAAGAAAACCTGATTTGGATACTGCCACCCAGACTACACAAGCAACTGACTTAAAAACTCTTGCCAGCACGCGGATTGGTATTTCCATAAGCACAAAAGTCAGCAAAAGGGCAGTGGTTCGCAACCGCATCAAACGGCAAATTACCTCTGCTTTATCCAACTTTCTGCCCAAATTATCACCAGGATGGCGGCTAGTATTCATTGTCAAACCGACAGCAGCAGAATCTAAGTGCGTAAGCCCACAATTTCTGCAAGAATTAGAGCAGTTGTTGGCACAGGCTGAGGTGTTCGATGGGAATTCGTGAAAATGTTTATTATGAAGGTGGCCCCCATGTTGGGGATTTAATTGTTAACCTGCTGATTGGGCTAACCATTGTGGGGATACCATTGACAGTCGGAGCAATTGTCAGAGCATTATGGCTGCGTTTCCGCATCACCGATCGCCGAGTTACCGTAATCGGAGGTTGGCAGGGGCGCGATCGCACTGACATAATTTACTCAGAAATTGTCAAAGTTGTCACAGTTCCGCGTGGCATTGGCTTGTGGGGAGATATGGTGCTAACCCTAAAAAACGGCAGTCGTCTCGAATTGCGTGCAATTCCCAAGTTCCGAGAAGTCTATGACTACATCAACGAAAGAATTGCTGCGAAAAATCCCGAATATATTGCCACTGCTAACAAGTGATGAGCAGGGGGAAAAAAAGCAATGCCCAATGCCCCATTTAATGTGCGGCTATCCGTAGCAAAGGTTAGTCGCAGATAATTCATGATTTAGATAAATTAGATTCAGTTTACAGTACCTCAGGTTGAATTCAGAATAATGGATTTTGGTATCGGCTTTCTCTCGAACAACGTGATGTTGCCAATCATAGATTTCTTCTATGGTATATTTCCGAGCTACGGGTTGGCGATCGTTGCTTTGACATTGATAGTCCGCTTCGCGCTCTATCCCCTGAGTGCTGGCTCAATTCGCAATATGCGGAAGATGCGAATTGTACAACCTCTGATGCAGAAGCGGATGGCAGAAATTAAAGAGCGCTATAAGGATGAACCGCAAAAGCAGCAAGAGGAAATGGTCAATGTCCAAAAAGAATTTGGCAACCCCCTAGCAGGCTGTTTTCCATTATTAGTACAAATGCCGGTCTTACTAGCGCTGTTTGCCACTTTGCGGGGTTCGCCTTTTGCAGGTGTGAACTACAGCGTTAACCTGCAAATCCTTCCCGCAGGACAAATCGAACAAATTCAACCGCAAGCCTTTGCCACTGCTCCCCAAAATATTTATGTTGCGGATGGGGAACACGTTAAAGTAGCTGCAATCCTCCCCAGTGGTAACAAATTAGCAGTGGGAGAACAAACTAAGATCCAATATCAGACTGTTGAGGGCAAACCATTTCAGGTACTCTTAGCAGAACACCCAGAAAATAAGCTAATTCCTGATTGGAAAGTCACCAAAGGGGAAGAACGGATAAAAATTGATGCCCAAGGCAATGTAGAAGCCTTGCAACCGGGAGAAGTTAGCATTCAAGGAACAATTCCTGGACTAGCAGCAGATAAAGGCTTTTTATTCATTGATGCTTTAGGCAGGGTTGGCGCACAAGATCCAGATGGCACAATCCACTGGGATATTGTCGCCATGATTGTCTTCTTTGGAATCAGCCTTTATGTTAGCCAAATGCTTTCTGGGCAGAATTCCAGTGGTGGCAATCCACAGCAGGATACAGTTAACAAAATCACTCCAGTCATTTTTTCTGGGATGTTTTTGTTCTTCCCCCTGCCAGCCGGAGTGCTGATGTATATGGTGATTGGTAATATTTTCCAAACTGCACAAACTTATCTTCTTTCCCGCGAACCTCTACCAGAAGAACTGCAAAAAATCGTAGAAACCCAGGAGAAAGAAACAACAGTCACCGAACAAAAAGCATTGCCATTTGAACCGAAAAGTTCTAAGAAAAAGGCCACAGGGGGATCATGAGTAACACTTTGATGCAGCGAGGTCAGCAGTGGTTAAAAACCCTGCTGGAACTCACTGGAGTACCTGCTGAGATTCAGGGTCATTTAGAAACTGCCCAATCTCAAGACAGCGATTCCCCAGAACCAGATAATTACTGGTTGACAATTGATCAAACTAATTTGACGACAGAACAAATCCAGGTATTAATTGGTACTGAGGGTTCTGTGCTAGATGCGATTCAGTATCTAGCAAATTCGGTTTTAAACCTGAGCCAACTCCCAGAGGAACAAGCCTCTTACACCATTGAATTGAATGGCTACCGGATCAAAAGAGAAGCCGAAATTCGCGCATTAGCAGAAGCAGCCGCTGATGAAGTGCGCTTTTCTGGTAGAGAAGTAGAAATCAAATCCCTCAGTTCTGCTGAAAGGCGACAAATCCATACCTTCTTAAAGGATTTTGGAGATTTGGAAACCTTCAGTCGCGGCAAAGAGCCGCATCGTCATCTGGTTGTGCGACCAGCTTCGTTGGAAGGAGTTAGCAATGAG
>CAZZZY010000474.1:0-5350 GCA_964658545.1 uncultured Acetobacteraceae bacterium
TATTGAGGTGTCATGGCTTATGAGATGAGAAAACAAAGAGCGATCGCAGTTGATTTGTTCGCTGGTGCGGGTGGTATGACTCTTGGCTTTGAACAAGCTGGTTTTGACGTGTTAGCGTCTGTGGAAATTGACCCTATCCACTGTGCAACACATGAGTTTAACTTCCCTTATTGCTCAGTGTTATGTAAAAGTGTTGTGGATACAACCGGGGAAGAAATCAGGAGTCGGTCTAAAATTGGCGATCGCGAAATTGATGTGGTAATTTGTGGCTCACCATGTCAAGGATTTTCCCTAATTGGTAAACGGGCTGTTGATGATCCACGAAACTCTTTGGTTTTTCACTTTCATCGGCTGGTTTTGGAGCTAAAACCAAAATTTTTTGTGATGGAAAATGTTCGGGGAATCACAGTTGGCGAACATAAACAAATCCTCCAATCTTTAATTAGTGATTTTAAAATTTACGGCTATAAAGTAGAAGAAAATTATCAAATTCTCAACGCGGCAAATTACGGAGTACCACAGTCACGTGAGAGATTATTTCTCATAGGTGCAAGGGAGGATGTAGAGTTACCGAAATATCCTCAGCCGATTACTAAACAAGCGTTACCAGATAATTTAACCTCTAAAAAAATATCTGACATCCCATTGAGTCCTACAGTATGGGATGCAATTGGAGATTTACCTAAAATAGAAAACTATCCTGAGTTAGTAACGATAAATTGGGTGATAGCAAAATACGGTAAACCTAGTAACTATGCTCGTGTACTTCGCGGCATAAAATTCCTAAATGATGATTATTCTTATAAACGTGAGCATGATTTGCGAATCCTTTCTTCAAGTTTAAGAACAAAACATTCTGCGAAAACTATTCAACGTTTTCAGGAAACTAAACAAGGCGATAGAGAAAAAATTAGTCGTTTTTATAAGCTGCATCCTGCTGGTGTCTGTAATACTTTAAGAGCCGGAACAGACAAGTATAGGGGTTCTTTCACATCTCCTAGACCGATTCATCCATTTACGCCCCGTTGTATCACAGTCAGGGAAGCGGCGAGATTACATTCTTACCCCGATTGGTTTAGATTTCATGTAACCAAATGGCACGGATTTCGGCAAGTTGGTAACTCTGTACCACCACTACTAGCAAAGGCTGTGGCGGGGGAAATTATTCGTAGTTTGAATATTTTGCCTTTTAAGCCGAGTTTGCGATACAAGTTGGGAGAGGAGAAGCTATTACAATTTAATATATCGCAAGCGGCACAATATTATAGCGGTTCTCAATTGCATGATATACAGACCTAACAAGAACAGACCCTTCCCTACGTTAATGTTTTGGTTTTCATAGGGTTTTATTTTGATACGGATAGTTGAGCGATGCCTACGGTGGCAAGCTACGCAATGCTTTTTCTAGTTTAACGCTGAGGTGCGATCGCATTACTTGCCAGCGACGGCATTTTTCTCAGCGTAGTTGAGATTTTTCTGATATTCTGTGATTTTTTGCTGGGCTACAATATAATTGGGGCTAGAAGATGGCACAGTTTTCATAAGTGCGATCGCAGCTTGCCACTGACTCACAACTATTTTCCACTCATCTGGAGATTTGGCTGATTGAGTAAGGTTAGCTGCATAGATTGCTTTATTTACACCCTCTCGGAATGTATCAGTTTGAAGTGCGAGTGCTGTTGCAAATGGGGCTGGCGATGTCACTTGAGAAGCTATAGAAGTTGGTAATTTATCTTTCCTTTTTTGAATTTGTGCTAGTAAATATATTCCGATAGCGACCAATGGAATGAGCATAATTATCAGCAATTTTTTCTTTAAATTTTTAGGCGTTTGATAATGATATTGAGATAGTGAGAGTATGGGAAAATACTGTTTTTTGCCTTTTTTTATTTGGGTTATACCCATATCAACACGCAATCTGTCAATTTCTAAATCTGTGTTATCAACACTGTAGCTATTAGGTTTAGTTTGAAAGTTTTGGAGTATAACTTTCAGTTTAGGAATGAAGTGTTTTATTAACAAGTGTTCTAACTGGTATAGATATGCGGCAGTGATCATCCAAATCATGAACCAACCTTGATTTAAAAAATCATTATTTTCAATGCTATAAAAAATTCCGTTTGTTGTACGTCCTGTTAAATTTACAGTACAGCTACCCAAATATCCAGGTATTTTACTATATAAGTTGCAACTAGAAAAAGCTAATTCCGAAAAGATAGTTAGGATTAGCATAAAAGATAATCCCATCACGACTGTGCCATAGAAACCTGCCCATACGCTATTCAAAGTAGGTATCCATTTAGGTAATTTATTAGATGATTTAGGCTTTTGCCAAATAAACCAGAAAATATGATAAACAAAGGCTAAGAGAATTGTTGGTATTAATAAGCCGAATAAAAGGGAAAATATTAATAATATAGGACTGTTGCCGATAACTGATATAAACACTCCGGTCAATCCAAAGACTATTAAACGTGTGCCAGGAAATGCTATGGGAACTAGAATAATCGCCCTGAACCAAGAACTAGGATAAGGAAACCAAACTGGCCATATTTGAGATAGTGTTTCGTATTTTCCCTGTTTAGTTAGTTCTAAAATATTGGAATATTTTTTATTTTCCTCATTCTCATGAGTCAATTTTAAATAATCTATCCAAGCTACTGAGGTTTGTCCTTTCCTTTTTCCATAGATTTTTATAGACTTAATAGGTGTAGCTTCCAACTTGATTATTAGTTTACGAATAAAAGTGACTGATGATTCTTGCTCTGGTACTTGAAAAGATTCCAGCATTACCTGTAAACAACCATCTTTCAAGATTACTTTGCTAGTAATACCTTTTGCTTTCAAAAGGTAATTGATTACTGAAGCTATCGCCTGTGCATCTCCCTGTTTAGCAAGTTCTAAAAGATTCGGCTGTGTCATAATCAATAAATCCGAAAAACTGAGAAAATACCTTCTATCTTATGGTTCCCCATTTATAGGTAAAAGCAACATTTTTGGATTCTTCGGTTATTTTTATGGAAAACCTAGTTCAAAATCAATGAAAGCCTTATCCTGTAATTATTTCATTGAAAACAAGAGAATAATTCTTTATAACCCTTGCCCCGTAAGGGTTTTGTTATATCAATCCTCAATCACTATAAAAGGGGCGAAAGATCCCATTTTTATAAGTTTTCCAGTCCTAATATTTAAAATCTCCTTGGATTTATGAAGATTTCTTGTAATAACCGCAGATTTAGACTCTTTCTTTGCGTCTATGCATGAGCTAAGTTAAACATTAACGTTCCTTTGTGATCACAGAACTACCATTACTAATACTTACCTTTTGAATAAAAACGTCAGTACAAGATGATAAAATATCAGCGCCTATTTGATTAGCAATAATTTCAAAATCTTGGTTTGTTAATTCCCGTGCAGTATCGCCACTTAAGTTAATATAAATAGTTAGACTTTGAGAATTAAGGGAATAATTTTCATTATCTACAACTTCTAGTTCCTCTTCTACTATACCTAGATTAAACTCTTTACTCCAAGCTGGAAAGTTCTTACCCGTTTGTTGTCCATAAACTTTCACTCTTTCAACAGATGCAGCCGCCAAAGCTGTTAAGCCTTTGCGGATAAATGCAACTAAAATTTGCTGATTTGGTACTTGGGCAGATTCTAGCGTTACCTCTAAGCAAGCATCTTGGAAGCCAACTTTTGCATTGATCCCCTTGGAGTGTAAGTGACGGTTCATCAGAGATGCGATCGCCTGTACATCTCCCTGTTTTGCAAGTTCCAGAATATTCGGTTGTGTCATAACCACTATAAGAGAAAATCTAGGAAAATAAACTTATATTCTTAGGATTCCCTCTGAAGAGCCTTAAATAACATTATGATGCGAAATATCAACTAACCTGGGTTAAAATATTTAGTATAAAGATAGTCTTTCACAGGCTTTTGTAAAAAATATATTTTCCCTGGATCAATATCTGTTTTGTCCTTGCCAAATTAACAGGATTAATATTAATCACTTTAATTCCAATTTCCAATATGAAGATTTATCAAGACTATACTTGGCCCTCAACGCTGGAGGAAGCCATAGTTATCCAAGAAAAGCTACGAGATCAAGTAATTACTGAGGATCAACTACCAGAACGTATCCAGTACGTTGCTGGAGTGGATATGGGTTTTGAAGCGGATGGAACCATCAGCCGTGCGGCTGTCGCAGTACTGAGTTTTCCTGATTTGCAAGTAATTGAGACAAGCCTAGCACACCGTCCTACGACCTTTCCTTATGTTCCTGGGTTCCTTTCATTTCGGGAAATTCCAGCCGTCCTCGATGCCCTGGAGAAGATTACAACAATACCAGATATCATTCTGTGTGATGGGAATGGAATTGCTCATCCCCGCAGATTAGGTATAGCTAGCCATTTAGGGTTACTTGTGGATCTGCCAACAATTGGTGTAGCTAAGTCGTTGTTGCTAGGGAAGTATGAGGAATTGGCAGAAACTAAAGGTAACTGGCAACCACTGATACATCAAGGTGAAACCATTGGGGCAGTTTTGCGATCGCGCACAGGAGTAAAACCTCTGTATATCTCCAGTGGTCATCGAATTAGTTTACCTACGGCAATTGACTATGTATTACGCTGCACGCCAAAATATCGGCTGCCAGAAACTACACGCATTGCTGATAAACTAGCGTCGGCAAAATAAAACTTGTTGAAGTTTTTTCTAAATACTTGCTTACACCTACTCAATCGTGTTAAGAATCGCACAGAAGAAAGTTGAAGTAGCTAAATACGATTTACGAAGTTAGAAGAATGAACGCACTAACTTTACAGTGGCACGATACAGGTCAAGATAAAACTCAGAACATTTATGAACAACAGCCAAGTAAAAATCTTGGCACTGTCCGCATTGGTCGCGATCCACTCCGGTGCGATATTGTTCTGAGTCACCCTACTGTATCTGGTCTGCACGTTGAAATATTTTTTCATCACCAACAACAACGCTTTTATATCAGGAATTTGCGATCGCAAAATCCCCCCCTTATCAATGGACGGCAATTAGTCCAAGGTGAAATGCCTTTAACTGAAGGCACTAGTATCTCTTTGGGGCAAATACAACTCAACATTACTAGCATTTCCACGGACAGCATTCCAGCAACAATTTTGCTGCCACCACAACCAGTCCACGTACATCACCATCAGCCACTAACGCCGCCAGGAGTTTATGGCTTAAAATGCCCCAAATGTCATAAAGTTTCCCCAGGAGAGAATCTACAAATTGGCTGTCGTTGGTGTGGGACATCTTTGGCTGCGGCTGTGAGTGTATTAGTAGCACCGGGTAGTTGAGGGGCAAAGGG
>CAZZZY010000475.1:0-2825 GCA_964658545.1 uncultured Acetobacteraceae bacterium
TTTTCACCTTTTAACATCCGCGTCGCAGCTTCGAGGAGAGCTTCTTCGAGATAAGGCTTGGTAAAGTAGCCACTAGCGCCGAGTTGAGCTGCAATTTGTCTGTGCTTGTCTGCACCCCGCGAGGTGAGCATAGCGATCGGTAGGTGGTTGAGGTTAGAGTCTTTCTGAATGCGAGATAGTAATTCCAGACCATCGCAACGAGGCATTTCGATGTCACAAAATACGATATCGCAAGGCAAACCGGAGCGGAGCTTATCCCAAGCTTCCTGGCCATCACGCGCCTGTTCTACACGATAACCTGCTTTGTTAAATGTTAGGGATAGCAATTCTCGGACTGTAATGGAGTCATCGACAATCAGCACTGTCGGGTCAATCTTCGCAGGAGAGGTGTCTGCGGGAACCCCTTTCTGTTGCCAAGAATTGCCACCCATTTGCGTAGAAATCCGTCCTTGGAAGATGTCAATGATTTCCAGCACGTCAGCAATGGGCATAATCCGACCATCACCCAAGACTGTAGCACCAGCTACACCAATGGGTTTAGGCGCTGGCCCTTCAAATTGCTTAATTACAATTTCCTGTTCGCTTAACACCAGATCAATCTGTAGAGCAATCAGGGTATTTGCCGATCGCACCACAACCACAGAAACCATATCATCATCTCGCGTACCGCCATAGACATTACCGCGACTGATTTGGCGATTGAAGGTTAAAAGTTCTTTTAGAGGTCGGAATGGCAGCACCGTATCGCGCCAGGAGATAAATGATTGTCCATTGGCATCATGCTGAATATTTTTAACTGGTATATCCAGCGTATCTTCTACACCGTCCATCGGGAAAGCAATTCTAGATCGATCAGAGACGCAGCAGAGAGCTTTACAAATACTCAGAGTCAGTGGTAAACGAATAGTAAAGGTGGTTCCTTTGCCGAGCGCAGAATCGGTGTTCACTGTCCCCCGAATCTCGCTAATCTCGGAACGGACTACGTCCATACCCACACCACGACCAGAAATTTCATCTGCTTGGTCTTTGATCGTAAAACCAGACTGGAACAGCAGATCGTAGACTTCCAGGCGAGACATGGCTTTTGCTTGCGCTTCTGTAATCATGCCAATCTTCACCGCTTTAGCCTTAATCCTTGCGGAATCGATACCTGCGCCATCATCGCCTACAGAAATGATCGTTTGGTTGCCTTGGTGGAAGGCACGGATAGTAATGATTCCCACGGGTGGTTTACCAAGAGCTTGTCGTTCTTCTGGTGTTTCAATGCCGTGAGCGATCGCATTATTCAGCATATGAGTTAACGGATCGGTCAGATGATCCAAAATCATCTTGTCAATTAAGGTATCACCACCTTCGATTACCAACTCCACTTGTTTGCCACACTTAATGGCGTTGTCGCGCACTCCTCGCCGCCAGCGATCAATAGTTTGGGCAAAATGTACCATTCGCGCTCTTGTTAGTCCCTCTTGTAGCTGGGTGGTTACTTGGCGGAATTGCCTTGCTACTCGCTCGGTTTCTTCGGTGACAAAATCAATGTCACTAGCTGACTCACGCACTCGCACAATGCGCTCAATCATCTGCTGTGAGAGTGTATGGAAAGGAGTAAAACGATCCATTTCTAGCTCGCTAAAACCTCTATCGGAATTGGAATCAGGGGCTTGGAAGTCGGATTCTTTCTTTTTGCGTCCAGCTAATAGAGAAGCTTCTAGGAGCGATCGCTCGTACAATTCTTGCATCCTTGCGCCCACATCCGAGAGTTGTTGCACCTGAATCAGCAAGTTATCTAATGACTGCCGCAGCCGTTCATGATCTTGCTCTAAGGTATTGCGATTTACCACCAACTCTCCAACTAAATTACTCATATCGTCCAGTTGCTTAACTGGAACCTTCATCGTTTCTTCAAATCTTGCAGCCCGCCGAGTAGAGGGACGCGGAGTTTTGCTGGTATTCGATTTTGCAACTGGTGAATGGGATATTGTTTGATCTGCTTCTGCCAGTAACTTCTCCAAGTCACCAAATTCATCTATAGCTGGTGATGGAATAGCATTTTTTGTTAAGACTGGTTGAGTGTTGAAAGGTTGGCGTAGCCCGTCGTAAACATCGCCGTCATTATCTGTACCGAGCAATTCTTCTAGAGCTGCAAAATCTACTTCTGGTATTGAAATCGCTTTGGGATTAAGTGTTACTTCCTCTCCTAGTAATGCTTCCAAGTCTGCAAAATCATTTTCTGGAGCAACTACTTCAACGGTTTCTGTGCTTGCCAATTCTTCAGTTGAGGCAACAATAGCATTTTCTTGATCTGACACTGTTACAGTTTCAGATGTCTCTTCTAAATCCCACAAATGGGTTTCTAAATATTCCTGAATAACCGTTTGTGTGAAGTCATTGACAGCTGGCGAATCAATTGTTGTTCCACTTTCTCCTACTTCTTCGGGGTTTACTGCTTCTAATAGAGCTGTTTCTGTAAACAATAAGTCATTTGCAAAACTAAGTTCTGTACCTTCCAAACCTGTATTTTCTGGGAACTCAAAGGCAGTTTCTAAGTTTTGGTTATCCTCAGTATCTAAAACTTCTAGGCTTGTCTCAGATGAATCAGAAGTTTCTCCAAAGTTGATATCTAAAGAAGTTTCTGTAACCGATAGTTCATCCACAGTATTCTCTATGGGTTCCATCTGAATATAGGTGGAATCATTTGTAGCGACATCTTCAAATAGCAGTTGCAGATTTGCATCGGAAGAGCCAAACAAATCATCTGGCTGTGCTTGGGCTAAATCAGAAGTTTCTCCAAAGTTGATATCTAAAGAAGTTTCTGTAACCGATAGTTC
>CAZZZY010000475.1:2925-5348 GCA_964658545.1 uncultured Acetobacteraceae bacterium
ATCCACAGTATTCTCCGTGGGTTCCATCTGAATATAGGTGGAGTCATTTGTGGCGACATCTTCAAACAGTAGTTGCAGATTTGCATCGGAAGAGTCGAATGAATCAAGTTCCAGATCAACAGCAGATATTTCTGGGGGCTGATAAGTAAATTCTGGAGCAAAATCTAAAGCTTCTGGTTGTTGCGATCGCACCAGAATTTCTTCTCCTGGATGCTGCGCGAACAAGGGCGTTTCTGGTGTGGAGGTATCGCTGATTCCTGGGTAAATAGTTGAGTTACTTGGTGCTAAATCATCAAATAAATCATCTCCAGCATCTGATGAGAATATCAAATCTAGCTGCTCTTCGTGCTGGAAATTAATATCCAAATCTTCTAAATCAAAACTGGCTGCCGGAGAAGGTATAGTCTGCTGAATATCGGCAAAAATATCATCAGTCGTAGCAAACAAACTCTCCTCTAATGCCCTTTCTAGATTCTGCTCAATTAACGAAGCTAATTCCTCCGGTTCCTCTGTACTTTCCTGGTTCCAGAAGCTGCTTAGATCGTTTTCTGATTGAGAAAACTCAGGTATTGATGCCGGAGATATATCAAATAAATCAACGATTTCTGGTTCCCTTGTAGGCAGTAGTGTCTGTTCTTCCATTTCAGCAAACAGATTGTCTGAAGACAAGTCTGTTTCCTGGGATAATTCTATGTAGTCACTAGGGGTAATTTCTTCTACCCAATTTGCATTTCTAGTATCTGAAAAGAGGTTATCAAAACTGTTTGGTTGGTTAGTAGATAGTTCCACGGAGGCGTTCGCCTCCGTTTCTAGTTGAGTCACTTCGCCTGTAGGCAATATTTCGGTATCACCATCTAGTTCCAGTGTCAATAAATCTTCCACTACATCGTTTTTGTTGACACCAGCAGGCTGATTTATCTGACTAGAAATATCAATAAATTCTTGTAAATCTTCGGAAGAAGAAGAGTCTAAATTTACATCAAGTACGTTAATATCACTCAAGTCTAGAGTCGTAGCAGATGTTTGTTGATTTTGCGGTTCTGAAGTCTCTTTTTCTAGGAAATTGTCGCCAAATAACAGGGATAAATCTTCTGTCGTGGCTGTAGTTACTGCTTGATCGAAGGAGAGGAAATCGGATAAATCGCTATGAACATCTTCAGCATCAGTGCTGCTGAAATCAATTCCCAAGTCATTGGTGGTAACAATATCTAAGGTTTCTTCTTGATGCCAGCTTTCATCTAGTTCGGGAGTCTCACCTTCAAATAAATCGGCAAGGGTATTTAACTCAGCTATTCCTACCTCTGGCCCATTGGGGTCAAGATTGTTACTGATTGGATGTGCTTCGTCATGTGTGGTGAAACTAAGACTAGTATGAGTTGCAGCGTTGAGTGGTGTCCCTTGTTGAACATAGGGGCGAACGCTAGTATCCTGGTCTAGATTAAGTTCTTCAGTTGTCTGGGTTAGGTTTAACTGCTCGATATTGGCAGATAAAATCGGCTCTGATGCAGTTGATGATTCTGTCAAAGCCACAGACTGTTCATTAAACAAATCAGGGGTAACTTCTAACAACTCAATTTCTGCCAAGCTCAAAAGTGCTTCTAGTTGCTGACTAATTGCAATTTCGGCTTCCCTATCTTGCAGGACTAATTCTTGAGCTTGCTTGATTTCGGTAATGACAATTTTAGCTAAAGTCAGATAACTATTTTCAGGATTGCCGATCGCACTGGCAGCTGCTTGACACAAACCACACCACTTGGGTAAATTCCAAGTCTCGCCAAGTTTGACTAACTGGTAACAGCATTGCTGAAGGTTTTGGCGAGTTGAGGGTGTTGTGGTTTGCTTAAACAGTTGCAACATTTCCCGCAGTGTTTGCATCACTTGGGCTTGAAACTCGCCCCAATTATGATTTTTATGATTTTCTCTAGCGGTGATTGGCGATAGTGCAGCGTTAGCGAGTCCGCGAGTGTCTGGTTGCGCCAACATCTTTGACGAACGCACTTCCTGGGATGCTACAGAGAAAGATATTTCTGGAGATTCCTGATGGGTGTCTTCTGGCAAATTGGGAATATCTCGCCGCAGGAAAAGTTCTGTAAGTGTGGAGACATTCTCTACAGAGGTTGTGTGTAGTTCTGTTGCGTCAACTACTCCACTATTTCCTTGTTGTACAAGTAGTTCCAAATGCTCATTGAGCCATTGAAAGACCGGCTCAGTTTCCGACATCAAAGTGTTAGCTGCATCTTCAGAAAGACCATAAGGCCCGCTCAAATGCTCTAACAGCGATTTTAGGGTATCAGATACACCAAGAAATAAAGACTCTAACTTTTGGTCAATCTGAACCGGATGCTCTTTAAGCACTTTGAAACAATCTTCCAAACGGTGGGAAGTATGCTGGATGCTAGTCAATCCAAGCATCGCCGCTCCTC
>CAZZZY010000476.1:0-5340 GCA_964658545.1 uncultured Acetobacteraceae bacterium
ATTAAAAATATCTAACCGGATAGATGCGGTACGGAACGTAGCTGCTCTTTTCTAATACCATTTAACGAAATTATTGATACAAATCATTTTTCTTGCTCCCCCTGCTCCCCCTGCCTCCCCTGCTTGCCATCTGTATCAATCTTGAGGTGAAATGGTATAACGCACCTTACAGACTCTAGGAATTGGGAGGTATTAATTTTGTCAGAGGTGTAGTCTCGCGTTCCAATATATAAATTTTGCGATGTTCTGTTGATTCATCAGTATCGAGTGGAACGGTGAACACTAGATGAGCATAGTTTTGCTCTTCCTCTGCTTCCGTGAAAGGAACAGCATGACAAATAACTGGAAACCTATCTTTGCTATGCATAATTAAGGGTTCTGCTAATTTAGCAATAATTCGAGTGCCTCCAAAAATATAACTACGCTCTTGAGCAACTTTTAACTCAGAGAGAGTCCACCAGTTGAAAACTACATCACCATCAGACCTATCAGCAAGTTTCCATTGTTGACGATAGCTTTTCGGGGTTAAAGTTAACAAACCTTTACCTTCTTCCAGCCTCCTTCTTCTTGCTAAGTTAACCAAAGATGATTCAAATGCAGCGCCAATAGCGACTCTAAAGTTTGAAAATTCGTCATTCAAATCATTGTAGGTTAGGAGTCGATACATATCTCCAATCCCTTTGGCTGCATCTGTAATTACGTTAGCTACCAAGATTTGTTTGCCGTTAACAAGCTCTTCAAAGTCAAATGAACCATCAATACCAGGTGGTTTAGGTGGTTTGCCAAAACCTTCTCCACCACTGCGTTTTATTTTTGCCATCACTCACCTCACCTTTAGAGGTCATTTATCAAATGAAAATCCAATTATTGCATCTTGTTCAGTTATGCAAGTCCAACTAACTTGGCGCTGAGTTCCCACATGCGATCGCCTTTGTCATCATCGCGGGCTTGAGGAGAAACCTTTTGCACAAAGGATTTACCATCTTCCTTCTGACGATTTCCCCAACTCCAATACACGCCAGATTGATTGTACTCAGGATCGGCAACCACCATCGCCACCCGTTCTCCCGCCAACTCCTGAGATACATATCCCTTAGTGATGTACTTCTGGAATAATGGGAAGATTTTTTGAAATAGCGGATAGTGGTTTCTAAATAGTGGCGTTTCTGCAACACATCCCGGATAGAGAGAGTTGAAGACGATACCAGTTGACTCGTGATAGCGCTGATGCAGTTCCCGCATGGTTAGGACGTTACAAACTTTGCTATCCTTGTAAGCCTTGACAGGTTCAAATTTCTTACCGTCAATCATTGAGATTGGCTCTTTAAATCCTTCTGCAAAGCCCTGTAAATCGCCCAAGTCTGGACGCGGTGGAATTTTCCCACCCAATTCGTCTGGATTATGTGTGACAGTTCCTAAAATTACGAGCCTTGGCTCTGAAGATGACTTCTTCAAATCCTCTAGCATCAGGTTGCACAAAAGGAAATGTCCCAGGTGATTTGTAGCAACACTTAACTCAAATCCTTCTGGGCTTCGCAGTGGTTCCTTTATTAAGGGCATATAAATTGCAGCGTTACATACCAAAGCGTCTAGGGAGTTTCCGCTTGCTCGGAAGTTCTTCACAAATTGTCGAACGCTTTCTAAAGAGCCAAGATCGATATACATGATAGTGTAGCTGCCTTGGTGGGGGATTCCAACAGATTGGGCTGCAAGTTGAGCCTTCGCTATATCCCTACAGGCCATCACTACATACCATCCCCTTTCAGCAAGAGCCTTGGCAGCGTACAAACCAACCCCTGAAGAGGCACCTGTGATTATAACCGTTGACTTCCTATCCTGTACCATTCTATTCAGACTCTGTTAATCACCTTTTTCTCCCTTCAGGATTTTACATCACTGGGTTACTACATCTGCCCGCAACTTCTAATTGTCATAATGGCAAATTTCGTAGTCGTTAACAACATCAAATAAAGGGTCGAAGCTATTCGCGTTCGCCAGTTAGCTTTAATTTCGCCGACCAACTTAATTAAAGTCTCTTACTATAACCAAGACGTTTTATAACGCTTCCGGTCTGCTACCCAGTTTTCTCTTAAGTATCTCTTCCATTTCTCTGAAATCCTCTTCAGTCTGAGGAAATGGATATTTTGGAGTATGAGGATTTCCGCGTTTAATCAAAGCTTCAATGGCATCATCATCCTCTCGATGAGCCAAAATGTAGGCTCTTAGCTCTTGACGGCTCATTTTCCTAAAGTCAGGCTTCATCATTATTAAACTTCCATTGACCATCTGAGAAAATCAGAATTTCCAGGCTCTCAGTTACACCAGCAAGGATAAACACTGTCTTTGTATTCTGATTGTACCGAAATACATGGATCGGCTGATATCCATTTGAGAGCATCTGGCATACTCTGACGCAGGTAAGAGCCTGTTCTAGATTAGGCATCGACTGTTACTAATTATAATAATAATAGCGAGTTCAACTATATCATAAATTTATATTATAAAATATAATTATATAAATTAAAGCATGATATATTTTATATATTAAGCTTTATTGACCTATAGAATATGATGCCAGTAGTTACAATACCCGATCTTATTTACAAGCGGCTTCAAGCCATTGCTGTCCCTTTAGAGGACACACTTATCACTGTTATTGAGAAGCTATTGAATGAACATGATGCACGTGAAAAATCTCAGCAAGACTATAAAATAGAAGATTATTCTAAAACTGAAAATTATTCTGAGACAGAGAATTATAAAATTATTGACCCCGACACTCCTAGTAACCTGCGCCATACCAGAGTGCTGCGGGCGTTAATTGATGATCAGAAAATTGATAAACCAAATTGGAATAAAATTGTGGATAAAGCGCACGAAATTGCTATTCAACAAGGAATGTCCGTAGAGGATTTGATTAAACTTACCCGCTTCCATGTCGTTCAAGGTGAAAAAAATGAGGATGGTTTTCACTACCTACCAAAGGCAAACGTTTCAGTGCAGGGAGTAGGTGCAAATCTTGCATGGCGTAACACGTTACACTTGATGAAAAACCTGAAATTACCAATTGAAATACACTTTGAATGGCCTAATAAAGAGGGAGCAGCCCATCCTGGTGAAAAGGGTAAACTCTTTTGGAGTCAAAAATAGGCTGTAAGACTTAAGATTATAAAAACCTCGGTGCAAAGATATGCAGTGAGGTTTTTATAACATCTATATTTATGGTTTTAAAACATTTTTTGGTCAAGTAGAGTCTAATACTGACTTAAACAGTAAGTATATTATATATTATAATATAATATAGGATTTATATATAAAATGGGGAGATAGGAAAATTGTTATATCACCCTACCCCCAAAACTCTAGCTAATACTTTCGCTCTTTAGGCTCAAACATAGTAATCGCTACTGGACGATATTGAATGTCAATTCCTGCTGGTGAATAGTAAGCCATTGTGTGTTTGAGGAAGTTAGCATCATCTCGCTGGGAATAATCCTCGCGGAAGTGTGCGCCACGACTTTCCTGACGATTCAGGGCTGATTCTAAAATAGTCTGTCCCACTATCATCAAACTCCGCAATTCTAAGGCTTCCACAAGTTCTGTATTCCAGCAACTCCCTTTATCATCTAAATAAATTTGCGGATATTGCTGTTGTATTTCTGCTAATTTATCTAACCCTTCACTCATTAATGCCTCTGTGCGAAAAACACCGCAGTACTCAGTCATACAATCCTGGAAGGCTTGACGGATCTGGTTAATCCGATACTGTCCTGGTTGTTCTAGCAAAGCTTGGATTTCTTGCTGGGCTTGTGTTATGTAGCGTTGCTCATCTACAGAAGGCAATTTCCGTTTTTGGACAAATTTGGCGATCGCAGCCCCAGTTCTCTTGCCATAAACGACACATTCCAACAGAGAGTTACTACCCAGGCGATTGGCACCATGTACGGAAACACAAGATGTTTCACCAGCTGCAAAAAAAGCATCAACTAAACCATCACCACTGCTGCGGACTTGCCCATCAGTATTAACGGGAATACCACCCATACAATAGTGAATTGTGGGACGCACTGGCATAGGTTGAGTTACTGCATCAACGCCTACTAAGCGGTGCGCTTCTTCCCAACAGAAGGGGACGCGACTCATAATTTTTTCTTTCCCCAGATGGCGGAGATCCAGATAGACAAAAGGGCCACCAGCACTACCGTCGAGATGAATACCACGACCGGCGCGAATTTCGTAAGCGATCGCTCGTGAGGTAATATCACGAGGAGCTAGTTCCATGCGACTGGGTGCATAGTTCGCCATAAAGCGATCGCCTTCACTATTAATTAGATACGCACCTTCACCCCGTACCGCTTCGGAAATCAGCACCCCTACCGGATATAAACCAGTGGGATGAAATTGCACAAATTCCATATCTTCGAGGGGCAAACCTGCGATCGCAGTCATTGCCAAACCATCACCCGAAGAAGCGTAATCATTAGAGGTGGTATTATAAACGCGACCATAGCCCCCAGTCGCAAACATCACCGCCTTAGCCCGCACCACCTCTATATGTCCATCTAAAAGATGGAACATCACCACACCCTTCGCCTCATTTTCTTCTAAAATGAGACGCATCACGTACCATTCTTCGTAAACTTGCACCCCATAACGCCGCAAATTGTTAACCAATTCATGCAAAATTGCGTGACCCGTCTTATCAGCAGCGTAACAAGTGCGGTTGTGGGAATGTCCGCCAAAAGCTCGTTGAGCAATCCGACCGTCGGGTAAGCGAGAAAACAAAACGCCTAGATGTTCCAAGTCAATTACCACATCTGGCGCTTCCTGGGTGAGAATTGCCACAGCATCTTGGTCTGCCAAGTAATCAGAACCCTTGACAGTATCGAAAGCGTGTGCTTGCCAACTATCGTCTGAATCAACATTTTTCAGTGATGCAGCCATACCACCTTGGGCCGCCACCGAGTGAGAACGAATTGGATGGGTTTTAGCAACCACAGCAATATTTAAACTGGGATCAGTGCGGGCAATTTCCACAGCCGCACGACATCCCGCCAATCCACCGCCGACAATAATTACATCGTGTTCTAGCATAATTAGCCGCTCTACAATACTTGGATAAAATTAAACGTTGGTTGTTAGACAAGCTGTTCTATTGTATAAACGTGATTAATCAGGCAGTGCGTTGTGGCGTTTCTACAAAAAAATTCCCTGCCTATAGACAGGGATATTATTACAAATTTTGAAATTAGGAGTGAAAAATTAAAAATCAAGAATTAGGTCTTCACTCATAACTCATAACTCTTTAACTAGTTGCTTGTACAGGTTGTTGCTGAGACA
>CAZZZY010000477.1:0-5335 GCA_964658545.1 uncultured Acetobacteraceae bacterium
ATTGGGAATTGGTAATTGGGAATTGGCTAGTACCAAACTCTTCCTTATTCCCCATTCCCCATTCTCTAATACTGTGATTGTTAATTATCCCATGAGTTGGGCAATTAGGAGTTTTTAGGATAGTTAATTAAAATTAAAAGAGAATTAAAGTAGCGGGAGTGGATTTGGCAAAGCTTGGGCGGTTAAAATTAATTATGCTTCAGTCTTTTTTATCCCGTGCAACCCTGATTTTTATATCGAGCGCTCTAGTGGTTTTGTGTGTTGCCTGTAGTGAAGACAAACGGAACACTGCGACTGGTGGCAATGAGCAACCCACGCCAAGCGGGGATCTGGCATCAGTACAGCCTACCGTCGAACCACCAAAACCAGCAGTTACCCCAGAAGCACAGTCGCTACAGCCGTCTGAAAGTGAACCCAGTCTTTTTGAACAGGGGCTAGACAAAGCGGTTGGCGCTTGGAGTATTAGCCAATCGGCCCAATCTCCAAGTGATTGGATTTTGGTGGCGAATCAGTACGAGGATGCGATCGCGCTGATGGAAAGAGTCAGGCGACAAAGCTCAGAATTTGCGATCGCTCAAACCAAAATTACTGAATATCGTCGCCAAATTAAATATGCCCAACAACAAGCTAATCCTCGCCCTGTGCGTGTTGCCGAACCCAAGAGGGTAGTAGTTGTGGTTCCCCAAACCAGAATCACACCAAAGTATACCTCGCCTCCACAAGAAACAGAACCATTACCAGCAGAGCCAGGTTTGCCCTCATCAGCAGTGGTGATTCCAGATCAGGAAGTATTTACAGCCCCAATTAAAAGGCGAATTGGTGGAACGCCAATTGTCGAAGTCACCTTTAATGGCCAACGACAATTTGAGATGATTATAGATACAGGAGCCAGTGGCACTGTGATTACCCAAGAGATGGCAAATACCTTGGGAATAGTGCCAGTAGGCAGAGCTAAGGCAAATACTGCTAGTTCTAAAGCTGTAGAATTTCCTGTGGGCTATGTTAATTCGATGGCAATTGGCGGGGTAATAGTGAATAAAATACCAGTAGCGATCGCAGGTGCGGAACTAGAAACTGGACTTCTAGGACATGACTTTTTTGGCAACTACGATGTCACCATCAAACGGAATGTAGTAGAGTTTCGTCCGCAATCGCGATCGCAAATCAATTCCCCAGAAAGTCAACTAACTGCTCCAACTTCGTCCAAGCCGCCCCACTTTGTAGGATATCCTTAGCGATTTTAATCCCTTGGGCGTGATCCAGCAGTGCGATCGCCCCCGCTACTTGCAGTGCCAATGACGCATTTAAGGCAACTGCATCCTGTTGTGCTTGAGTTCCCTTACCTTGGAGTACCGCCTTAAGAATCAGTGCATTCTCTTGGACATCTCCACCCCGAAGCATACCTATGGTAGCAGGCGTTAAGTCTAAATCTAGGGGATTAATCGTAGTTAACTGCACTTCTCCGTCTGATAACACCGCCAAATCAGTTAAATCTCCTAACCCAGCCTCATCAAGTTTTTCTCGCCCGTGCAGCACAATCGCCTTTTCCTTACCCAAATTCTGTAAAGCTTCGGCAACAGTTGCCAAAAGTTTGGGAGTGAATAAGCCCACCACCTGCCCAGTAGGACGCAAGGGATTTACTAAGGGCCCAAGCAAATTAAAAATTGTTCGCACTTTCAAAGTCCGCCGTAATGAGGCAACCGCCTTGAGTGCTGGATGCCAACCAGGGGCAAACAAGAAAGTGATCCCGACTTGTTGTAGTGCTGCTTGAACTTTTTCACTAGAGGCACTTAAGTTTACACCCAAGGCTTCCAATACATCTGCACTCCCCGTGAGACTTGAAGCTGAACGATTGCCGTGTTTAGCGACGGGTACGCCAGATGCAGCCGCGACAAATGCAACTGCCGTGGAAATATTAAAGGTTGATGAACCATCTCCACCAGTGCCACAGGTATCTATTACAGTGCTGAGTGGTAAGTGGTGAGTGCTGAGTGGGGAACATTGAGATTGTAATACTTCAGCCATACCGGTCAACTCGTCGGCAGAAATGCCTCTAAAGTTCAGCGCTGTTAAAATAGCCCCTGATAACTCTGGGGGAACCGCTTCATTGAGCCAACCTTGCATTAGTTCAGCTGCTTGAGTCCGAGATAGGGATTGGCCATCTATTAATTGTTGCAGCAGGATGCACCAGCTAACAGAGGATTCTTGAGCAGGGATTGGAGAAGTTGCCATAGTTAAGGTTTTTGTGGGTATGGGAGATATCCTACCGAAAAACGAGAAATTAGCAGCCAAGCTTGGGAAACTAATACAATTTGGGATTTTAGATTTTGGATTGGGAATAGCTTTCTGAATCTGGGTTTAGTGAATCCATCTGTCGCAATTATTTTTTAAATTCGTACAAAATTAACTCATTGGCTTTGCGCCATCTGTGAGAGGTTAAGATGTGTATAATAACGGTGAGAATAACGATCGCACCTCACTTGGTGTAAGCTATCCTCGCTTACCTGTAATGCTTGTTTGGTAGACGAGTTGGGGGTGGTGGCCTCATTTACTCTCGCTGGTAGTGTCCGGTGTATACCGCCAAGATGCCTATTATTGTCTTTTAAAAATATGTAATTTATCTTAACCACTATTTTGTAAATCTTGAAAAGCTTCATTAATTACAACTTTCAAATATGTCAGGCAACAAAGACTTTTCATCCGAAAAAAGCTCTTCTGTTAAAAATATCTTGATTGTAGGTGCAACCGGCTACATTGGTGGAGCGCTGTGTCGTCAGTTTTCCCTTACACAAGATTTTGCCGTATTGGCACTTGTGCGTCCTAGTAGTAATACTGAGACTATAAAGCCTTTCTGCAAGAAAATAATCCGCTCTCAAGAGGTAGAATTTTCCAAAAACGATATTTCAGAAGCAATTTGTAAGTATGATATTACAACGGTAATTAATGTAGCATGGCATATGCCTCCAGAGTCAACCAAAGAAGCTCAATTTGGGAAAGACCGTATAGCATTAGAAGCCTCTTTACACGGTGCTAGCGCCGTTTCACCAGATATTCATGTAATTACAACCAGTGGGAATTTCTCTTTGATTACCGCCAATGGAGGACGAATCACAGAAACACCTCCGCCAAAAAGTTATACACTACCCGAATATTTAGTATGTATTGACTTACTAGTGGGTGTAAATCTGTTGAAAGATGGGCTAGTAGAAGAATATATAAGCAATGGAGGTAACGCCTCCATTGTGTATCCTTCATCAGTGTATGGTTCAGCACCAACTCGCGGCAGTTTCTGGGATTTTGCAATTCAGCAGTTCATTACAGGGAAACCACACCAAGGCTATCAGCCATTTCCACCAGATTTTATGACGGCGTGGATTCATGTTGAAGATTTGGCAGACTGCTACATTGCCGCAGCGCGAAAAGGCTCCAAAGGAGGACATTACCTTGCTGCGCCTGAAAATTTGAGTATTAGTCAGATGTCAACTTTGTTTGCGGAGGCTGCTCAGGTAGAATTTCTTGCGCCAGTCTTTGAAAACAAAGACAAAGTTATATTTGATGATTCTCATACTAGAGAAATACTTCAACTTCAATGGAAGTATAAAGTGGCTGATGAGGTGAAAATTTGGGTAGAGAGAATAAAAGAGTTAGGAACTTATTTTTTAGAGTAAATAAGGATGAGAAATTTGCCCAAAATTATACCACAAAATATTTATGCAAGAGTTTTATTTTGTTGAAATTCGTAGTTAGTAATGAATAATTCTTTTCCTTTAGCTGCACCACTTTGCTTGTAGTTATTCATGCCATATTGTAATTCCCACTCTGAGATATTAGCCCATTGAAAATTTTCTCGAATTTGCGGTGAGTCATCATAGGTAATTAGCCAGCGATGATGGCATTGTTGCAAAAATTCAGCAAATCTCTGATGTTCAAAAGAGGTGTGTAAGTCACCATCTTTACCATATAGCTTTGATTTTGTAGCGATAAAATATGGCGGATCTAAAAATAAAAATATATCTTCTCCTTCTGTTTTTAAGAGATGGCTATAATCTAAATTAGTAATTTTGACATTTTCTGATAAGATATATTCTAGTTTTTCTAATCGTTCTATGGAAGATTCAGTAAATCTTTTATGAAAAGCTTCTTGAGAAAAACCACCTGATTCTACAGTTCCTGAAAAAGTAATTCTATTGAGTACGAAAAAGCGAACGGCTCTTTCTAAATCAGATAAATTATTGACATTTACGCTAGTTAATTCTGTAAACAATAACTTACCATTTATATATTTAACTTTAATATGCCGAACTTCTTTCACTAACTGACCTAGATCAGATTGGGCAAACTTCCAGAATAAGAAGAGTTCGCGGTTTAAATCGTTAATCCAAATCTTAATATGAGGAAATTTTTGTCTTAAATAAATGAATACAGAACCACCACCCACAAAAGGCTCTCGAAATTCTGAAAAGTTCTCTGGTAAGTACTCAGATATCTGATTTATTGCTTTCGACTTTCCACCAGGATATCGTAGAGGGCTTTTGAGCATAATTAGGAATCGTCATAATTGGGGTAATAACAAACGTCGAAAGCCCTCCTGCTCAAAATGACGATCGGTGGTTAATGCCTCGGTGACACCACGCTGACGCATCAATACAAAGCTAACAGCGTCACATAAAGAGTAGGTCTTATCTTGCCGGGCCATTAGAAGTTTAACAGCTTCTCGATGCAAAAACTCATTGATCCATACTGTCTCGATATCTGGATTTTCTAACAAATCAATAATAAATTGCAGTGCTGCTTTACGTGGAAAGCGACGAACCTGAGCTAGTGCAATAAACTCTGCTAAAACATAGCTGTGAGTTAAGCTTCCACTAACACTATTCAGAAACTCAACTGCTTTTTGATGTTCTAGTTCACCACTGTGGACATAGCAAATTAGCCCAGATGTATCAAGTAGAAGCACTCAATTTGTTTCCTCAGAAGTATCATTGTATGCTCTGACTAAATCAGCATCAATACTTTCATTGTCTGCTCCTGTAGCATAACCCAGGTTAATGGTTCCAGCATGACTTCGGAAACGTTGGCGAGCGGCTTCTTTTTCTGTTTCAGCTTGCGACTTTTCACGTCTTGGAAAACCATAGTACTGTTCTATGGAAGTAGCTACCAATTCTGCAAGAGATACACCTGCAACCTCAGCTTGCTGCTGCAATGCCGCGTAAACTTCATCACTTAATTCCAAGCTTAAAACCTGACTCACCGCACTACACCTCAGCTACTATAGGACTCATATTTGATTTTTGAAATATACGTAGGGTGCGTTACGCCATAGGCTAACGCACCA
>CAZZZY010000478.1:0-5332 GCA_964658545.1 uncultured Acetobacteraceae bacterium
TGTAGCAGCTGGGGTACTAGTAGTACCAGCACCACCAGCATCACCACCACCGCCTTCACAGGCTCCGAGAATTGTAGCCAGACTTAATATTACAACCAAACCAAAGATTTTTGTTTTCATAACTCCTCTTTCACCAATTGTGGCTAGAACAATTTTTAGCCTGTTCAATACGATACCGTATTTATTGCTTTTTTTTAATGCTGTGAGATTACATACTTAAAAAAACAATCCTTTGGGATATTCTTTTTGAAATTACGTATGATCCAGCTGATCCAGCTATCTGATTCGTTTCTCTTAACTCAGGAACAAAACGGAAATTACCAAGTTTTCTAGCAAACCGAGCTATCATAGCAAAAAATTTTATTTTTTTCACGGAGCATTGCATCTTACTGCCCCGTGTTGCCATACTTTAGGTGCGATACCTAAAGGGCAAGCTGTCCAGTTTTTGATCACTGATTGCAAACCTTGCAATATCTAGGGGATACAAGTATTGGTACAGCTACCTATCAGAACAGTTAAAAGGGTGTAGTCTGTTATGTGTGCTGATTGCACAGAAAGCAATTTTAACCTAAGCAAAAACAGACAATCAATCTAAAGTACAGTATTTTCCATCTAAAAAAACTTATGGTACTTGCTCGTAAATCTGCTGTTTCTACAAAGGGTAATTGGTTCCGGCGAGATTCTATCCTTTCTTTAGGGAGGCGACGCTCTGCGCGTATAGAGTCAGTAGCACGACGGAGCGCTTCCATACCAGCTACCCAAACCGCACCAGTATCCTCTCAAAAACAACAGCGTTCCTCGAATTTAGGGATTTCTTCCACAAATAAGGCCATTATGCCCAAATCTGTGAAAGATTTAGGTAGAAAACAAGTGCCAAATCTTAATCAGCAGTCGAGTGGGAACCAGAAAAGTCCGGGGGTAGATTTTCTTAACTTTCCCACAATGCCTAATTCTGGAGCAGCACCTTTATGGTTGCTGCGCTTGTACACTTTTCATCGTTATTCGTCAGTTTTGGCATTCTTGTTAGTAGCATCGACACTTGCTGTTTATGGCTGGACGGTATATTCCCAAGAGCTTTGGGGTAAATCATATCGCAGACTGCAAAACCTCCAACTTCATGAGCGGTTGCTAACGACAACCAACGCAACACTGACAAATAAAATGGCTGAGGAAGCAGAAAAATCAACAGCAGGGTTGGTATCGCCGACTCCTCAAGGGATGATTTTCTTGCCTCCAGCATCTCATAGTCCTAAGCCAGCATCGTCTAACACAAGGCAAAATTCTGAAACGCCACAGCAAACACTCTCGCCACTGGGATATTAAAGTTAGGAACAATTAGATTTTAGATTTTTAAATTCAAAATCTAAAATTGGCAGAGTTAGGAGTAACTAACTTTGATTCTTGACTCCCAAAAGCAATTTGCTACTGAGTAGGGCAATGCAAAAATCACCAAGCAAAACAAAATTCAAAAAGTTGCGGAATCCAGCATTCAAAAGGCGACAGAAGCGTTCTAAACTAGGGTTTTTGAGGACATTTGCCTCTAATATCCAAGACCAAACATCCAATACCAAGTCTCGACTGTTTATAGTCTGGGGTGTATTAATGGCAGCAGGGTTGGGGTTGGGGATCAACTTGTATAACCTACAAATTGTCAAGGGGCAAAAATTAACAGAGCAAGCACGAAACCAGCAAATGGTGAATTTGCGACCTTTTATGCCTCGTCGTCCGGTGGTAGATCGCAATAGTAATCTATTGGCGATTGACCGTCCTGTATATACTTTGTATGCTCATCCCAAGCTGTTTGATAAGTCTAATGAAGAGATGGCAGAGCGACTTGCCCCAATATTGGCAAAAGATGCTCCGGAATTGGTGAAAATTTTTCAAAGTAAAAGAAGCGGAATTATACTTGCCCCAGCCCTACCGGAAGAAATGATCGATCGCATCACTTCTTTGCGCTTAAATGGCTTGGAGTTAATTCAAAAATACTCCCGATTTTATCCGCCAGACGATTTGGTTTCTGATGTGGTGGGCTATGTGAATGTTGACCGTCGTGGTCAAGCAGGTGTGGAATACTCTCAAGAGAAGTTGCTAGAACGTCCTGTGCAAACTGTGCGGCTTAGTCGGTCTGGTAATGGGGCCCTGATGCCGGATCATGCGCCGGAAGGTTTTCTGCATTTTGATGATTTGCGACTGCAACTCACTATCGATAGCCGTCTGCAACGAATTGCCCGGACTGCGCTCAAAAAACAAATGGAGAAGTTTGACGCTAAACGTGGGGCGGTAATTGTGATGGATGCGTTGGATGGTTCCTTGCTCGCCCTCGTTTCTCAACCTACTTATGACCCTAATGAATACGCTAAAGCTAATATCTCGCTATTTAAAAACTGGACGGTGGCGGATCTTTATGAACCGGGATCGACTTTTAAGCCTTTGAATGTGGCGATCGCTCTGGAAAATGGCGTGATCAAAGCAGATGATATGTTTAATGACTCCGGTTCTATTCAAGTAGCTAATTACACTATCAAAAATGCCGAGAAGAATGGTTACGGGCGGATCAACATCGCTCAAATTCTCCAACATTCTAGCAACATTGGTATGGTGCAAATTATCCAACGCTTAAAGCCTTCAATCTACTACAACTGGCTAGAACGCTTGGGATTAGGACAAAAAGTGGATACAGATTTACCTTTTGAAGTTGGTGGTCGGCTCAAAAGTCAAGAAGAATTTATCGCCTCGCCAATTGAACCAGCTACTACTTCCTTTGGGCAAGGCTTTTCCATGACACCGTTACAGTTAGTGCAAATGCACGGTGCTTTAGCCAATGGCGGTAAGTTGGTAACACCCCATGTGGTTCGGGGGCTGATTGATAGCAATGGGCAGATGCATGATTCACCCCCTCGCACCATCCCACGCCAAATCTTCTCGGCCGCAACCACTCAAAAGGTTGTGGAAATGATGGAAACTGTTGTTACTGAAGGTACTGGTAAGGCGGCACAAATTCCGGGATATCGCATTGCTGGCAAAACTGGTACTGCTCAAAAAGCTAGTCCTAATGGTGGGTACATCAAGGGTGCTAGAATGACCAGTTTCGTGGCTATTTTGCCAGTAGAATCTCCTCGCTATGTAGTATTCGCACTGGTGGATGAGCCAAAAGGCGAAAGTGCATACGGTGCTACTGTCGCCGCTCCAATTGTCAAGTCGGTGATTGAAGCGCTGATACCTCTTGAGGAGATTCCGCCAAGTAAGGAGATTGAGCAACAGACAAAAGCTCCGTAGGGAGAGTGCTGAGTGGCGAATCTCACTTCTTTGGAACGGGCTAAACGCCCCGCTATCCATGTACGGAAATGTTTTGCCCAATGTCCCTTTTCTTTGTTCTTCTAGACAGTGGAGAGTTCAGAATTAACACTGATAGGGCAGCAGTAGCAAGTCCCTGAGCGTCTTGAGATTATGAATTATAACCTGCTGTATCTGGGTAATCGCTAAATACGCCATCAACACCTAAGCTGAAAAATAGTTCATATTCGCCTTGGGGATTTCCTTGAAAGTCCAGTGGTAAAAAACAGTCTTCATTGCGGAAAGTCCAGACATGAACCAGCAAACCAACCGTATGAGCGTCAGTGACTAAAGATGTTGGTAACAGCAATTTACCATTGCTGTCTCTAGGAACCAGTAAATTTTTATGAATTCCAACCGCCTGTGCATATTTAGCAATTTCTTGTAAACCTGATGCAGTGACTAAATCTGCATAAATACGTTCATTGCCATTAACTACAAAATCATAAGGTTTACCACTGTTATTCAGCAATTGCACCAGAGGTAAATCTGTCTTTGTAGATAAGTCTTGTAAATTACTCACTTCAAAAGACTGAATGAAAATAGGTGCATTCGCTCCCTGATAAGCGTTCGCTGTTAAAGTTTTTAATAGAGGTGCTTCTAGGGCTAACCCAATAGATTTAAAGTAAGTTGGGTGTTTAGTTTCTGGGTAAATGCCGATCGCCCGATTCATTTCGGCACTTTTACCCTTGACTAAATCAATGATTTCTTGCAGCGTGGGAATTTCTAAGAGTCCATCATAAGCGGTATTTTGCGATCGCAATTGGGGAATTCGCTCTTTGGCTCGTAGTGTTTTTAGTTCTACTAGGGTAAAATCTTCCGTAAACCAACCAGTTTTTGATTCTCCATCAATTATTTTGGTGGTTTGACGGTGAGCAAATTCCGTATGGTTTGCAACATCAGTGGTTTCCGAAATCTCATTTTCGTGACGAGCAATTAAAACGCCGTCTTTGGTAGAAACTAAATCAGGTTCAATATAATCAGCACCCAGGGCGATCGCTAATTCATAAGCAGCTAAAGTATGTTCTGGACGATAGCCGCTAGCGCCTCGGTGTGCAATGATAATTGGAGATGTTCTACTAATAGCCACTGACATCAACTAACCGATATCCTTCACCAACCAGTTTGTCAAAAGTCGCTTGATATTGGGCTGAGGTCAATCCATGTCGTGCTTCCCAAGCTGGGCCACCAGACTTCTCCCAAATAGCAGCGTATCGGTCTTGTCCATTCACGCTGTAACCACTGACATCAACTAACCGATATCCTTCACCAACCAGTTTGTCAAAAGTATCTTGATATTGGGCTGAGGTCAATCCATGTCGCGCCTCCCAAGCTGGGCCACCAGACTTGACCCAAATAGCAGCGTATCGGTCTTGTCCATTCACGCTGTAACCACTAACGTGAACTAACCGATATCCTTCACCAACGAGTTTGTCAAAAGTTGCTTGATATTGGGCTGAGGTCAATCCATGTCGCGCTTCCCAAGCAGAACCACCAGACTTCACCCAAATAGCAGCATATCGGTTTTGTCCGTTAGCTATTGCTTGTCTTCTAACATCAGGAATTCTCTTTAACTGGACAACATTTTGAGCAATTATTGTGTTTGTCTTGGTATTGTTGACACTATTGGCAAGGTTAATGGGAGCCGCAAAAGCGGAACTAACTAAAGTTGAAAGTAATACTGCACTAGAGGCGGTAAATGTTAAAGAGCGGATGAACATATTATTAGTAAATAAAACTGTAAATTTGGGCTTCACTGACTAACTAGGTTTACATTTATTTTTTTATGCAACACCCAGCTAGCAATGCTGACAATTGTGGATACCCCAGATTTACAGGTAATTCCTGAATTCATAATACCGAACTTTTATTTGTATAGCTTTGGCGTAATTTTACTATGTAGTTTTAGCTGATTTTATACTGACAATAGTGAATGAAAGGCACAATACGAGGTCATGAACTCAAATAAGCCTAGTACAACAAGGCAAAAGTAAAAAGG
>CAZZZY010000479.1:0-5299 GCA_964658545.1 uncultured Acetobacteraceae bacterium
GGTGCGATAGCCGTTTTGCTGGTCTAGTCCTTGGGCTGTCTCTGAGTCAGGATCATCGTACAAATCAAAGGCAATATTCAGTTTCTTGCCAGAAGCCGCTACTATCCCAGCAAAGCCTTTACCTACGGGAACTCGCAACTCCTTAATTGACCCATCATCTTGGGTAATTTTTGTCCACAATTCATGTTGATCGCGGTCTATTAACCATAGTGTACTGCGATCGGCATTCATCAGTTCCTTGGCTTCATCCATCACCCGCTTCAGGGTGTCTTCTAAGTCGAGACTGCTTTGAGAGAGGGACTTGATCGCCTTCATTAGCGCCGCCACTGCTCTTTGTTTTTGGGTGGCGACATAAAAAGAGCGCGAAGATTCTAAAGTTAGGCAAATCGAAGGGGCAAATTCTTGAAATAATTGTTCGTCAGCAGAGATAAAACCTTTGGTATCAATGCGCTCTGCAAGGGGAGCGGCGTGATTATTCCCAGATTTTAATTTATTCAGTAATTGTACTACTGCAACTAACTGTCCATGTTCATTTAACAGTGGCAAAGCCAGCATGGTGTAGGTGCGGTAGCCAGTTCTTTTTTCTTGTTCTTGGGCAAAATGCGATCGCGGATCGTTATAAAAATCAAAGGGAATATTGATCACTTGTTTGAAAGTAGCAACTTCCCCACCAATGCCTTTATTGGCAGGGATGCGAATTTCTAAAGAGCGATTGCCCTCCGCCTCAGCTAATATTGACCAGAGTTCTTGTTTTTCTTCATCCAACAAAAATATTGTCGTCCGGTCTGCCCCCAGTAATTCCCCGGTTTTTAAGGTAATCGAATGCAACATTTCTTGCAGAATGGTTTCAAACCCCTGAGAATCCAGCATTGATAGGGTTTGATGCACAATCTGTAATTTTTGCTCGACTTCCTGAACGACCTGCTTAAAAGTATCCTGAGTCAAAGGAGCAAGAAACGTAGAAAAAGTTCCTTGTCTTGTGGCAAGAGCCCCCACAGGAGCAGAATTTGCTTGTAATTCGAGGTTTTCTTGGTTGTGAACATCAATAATCAAATCGGTGTTCTCCCCACAACTTCCTTGATACACTGACATAACTGGTATTTTATATAGCAAGATGAGATTTAAGATTTAAGTAATGAGAGCAAATTTATTTAAGTTGTGCTAAAAGCAACAATGGCTTGATATTATCCATAGTTTAATCGCTTGTTTAGCTAGCGTCATCCTGTGGAGGAAGGTAGAGGTTAAGTCTCATAGGAATACACGGGATGCGGGAAACTCACTGTGCAAAATTTGTCCCTCTCCTCACTAAGTAGAGGGATAAAGAAACTGAACTATTAGAGCTTGCTATTACCCACATTTTTGCAACAGTCAAAGTATCGCGCTTACCCGACATCCCGCCCTGCACTGAAGTGCAAGGCTGATAGCCGAAGTCCACTCAAGTGGACTGAAATCATCTAAAACAGTACTCTTGAGACGACTTTAGCTATTAGCCTCGGAATAGAATTCCCCGGCAGGATCGTAAAATGTGGGTAATGACACGATACTGCAAGCTTTGGGCATTTTGAACTCGCAATTGGGTTCGTAATTCCTGATGATATTAGGTTCAGATAATTACTTCTGCTAACTCATAAACCAAAAATAAGCTAAAATTCAATCAGAGTAAGCATTTCCCCTCAGAAACTCCCCATGCTTGATAACCTGCAAACCCAAGTTTACCAACTAGAACAATTTGCCAACAGCCTCGTTGCTAACCAACTGACACATCTTAGCGTGGTGAGTATTGGTATTATATTTGCGGCTGGCTTGCTCACCAGTCTTACACCCTGTATGCTTTCTATGCTGCCAATTACCATTGGTTATATCGGTGGTTATGAAGCTAAAAACCGCTTGCAAGCAGCGGCCCAATCAACTTGGTTTGCTTTAGGATTAGCAACTACATTGGCAGGGATGGGGATTATAGCAGCGTTTGTGGGAAAAGTCTACGGACAAGTGGGAATTGGTTTGCCGATTATCGTCAGCATTATCGCCATTCTGATGGGGCTGAACTTATTAGAAGCACTACCTCTGCAATTTCCATCCTTGGGTGAAACGAATTGGATTTCGCCAGATTTACCAGCAGGATTACGTTCCTATTTGCTGGGTCTGACTTTCGGCTTAGTCGCATCTCCTTGTAGCACGCCTGTTTTAGCCAGCTTGCTGAGTTGGATTGCCAGTACACAAGACTTAATTTTAGGCGCTGTTTTGCTACTGTCTTACACAGGCGGTTATGTAGCACCATTGATTCTGGCGGGTACTTTTACAGCTTCAATTAAAAAGTTACTAGAATTGCGTCGCTGGTCTGGTTGGATTAACCCAGTTAGCGGGGCGCTGTTGGTAGGATTCGGTGTATTTTCCTTAATTTCTCGGATTCCCCTTGGCAGTTTTTAATTTCAATCTTTGATATTATTAAGACCTTTGTTAGATTTTACACATAATGACTTTAGAAGATTCAGTGTCCAAAGAATTAAAATGGTGGGCATTACCTGGGCAGTTCTTACGCCAAGAGCTTTTGCCTGTACTGACCAACTTACGACTAGCGATCGCACTACTGCTATTGATTGCAATCTTTAGTTCCATCGGTACTGTGATTGAGCAAGGTCAGCCACCCGCATTTTATCAGGCTAACTATCCAGAACATCCAGCTTTATTTGGTTTCCTAACTTGGAAGGTAATTCAGGTAGTTGGCTTAGACCATGTATATCGTACCTGGTGGTTTCTGGCATTACTCATCTTATTTGGCACTAGCTTAACTGCTTGTTCTTTTACCCGTCAGTTACCAGCCTTAAAAACTGCCCAACGCTGGAAATATTACGAAGAACCACGGCAATTTCAAAAATTAGCTCTAAGTGCAGAACTAGATAATGCTTCCCTGGATTCTCTCAGCCAAATATTACAGAAACGCCGCTATAAAATTTTTCCATATCCAGAAAAAGAAAATCTCCTCTATGCCCGCAAGGGAATAGTCGGACGTATCGGCCCAATTATCGTTCATATTGGCATCGTCGCTATTTTGCTAGGGGGAATTTGGGGGGCGATGACTGGGTTTCTGGCACAGGAAATGGTTGCTAGTGGCGATACATTTCAAGTGACAAATATTGTAGATGCTGGCCCTTTAGCAGCAGCCCAAGTCCCGAAAGATTGGTCTGTGCGAGTGAATCGTTTTTGGATTGACTACACTCCATCTGGCGGCATTGATCAATTTTATTCGGATATGTCTGTTTTAAATAAGCAAGGAGAGGAAGTTGACCACAAGAAAATTTTTGTCAACGAGCCTCTGCGCTATCATGGTGTAACTTTTTACCAAACTGATTGGGGAATCGCAGCTGTTCGCGTCCAATTTAACAACAGCCCGATTTTTAAGCTACCAATGGCGCAATTGAACACCAAGGGACAAGGGCGGATTTGGGGAACGTGGGTTCCTACTAAACCGGATTTGAGTGAGGGTGTCTCTTTGCTAGCTAAAGACTTGCAAGGGATGGTATTAATTTACGATCCCACTGGCAAACTCGTTGATACTGTCCGTGCTGGGATGTCCACCGAAGTCAATGGCGTGAAGTTGAAAATTCTGGATGTCATTGGTAGCACTGGTTTACAAATTAAAGCCGATCCAGGCATACCAATTGTTTACTCAGGGTTTGGCTTATTAATGCTGGGTGTGGTAATGAGTTACTTTTCTCATTCGCAAATATGGGCATTGCAAAAAGGCGATCGCTTGTATGTGGGTGGCAAAACTAATCGCGCCCAAGTTGCTTTTGAACAAGAGGTTTTGGAGATTTTAGATCGGCTGACTTCACAGCCAAAAACTGAGGAGAAAGAGACGGTGGTTGAAGTTTAAACGCATAGGCGCTTCTCTACGAGACGCTACGCGAACGCCTTCCCACAGGGTAGGGGCGCAAAGGAAATCGCAGAGGAATGCAGAGGATTACTTGGCGTACTTTTGCGTTTCAAAGTTATTTACAATTAATTATGTCCACACGGCTAAGGATTGGGAAATTATTTAGAGGCATTTATTAAACATTGGAACAAAAGATTTCTATATCTGCTGAACTTAAATCCAAAAGACGCGTTTACCTTCTACCTTTAATCGCTATTTTGTTGAGTATCGCTTCTTGCACTGTTGGTAATAAAAACATCAATCATATTTCTCTGGTTGGTGCTGGGGCAAGTTTTCCCGCACCTTTGTACGAACGCTGGCTTTCAGATTACAACCAGCAAAATCCCAATGTGCAAATTAACTATCAAGCTATAGGAAGCAGCGCCGGGGTGCAACAGCTTATTGAAGGTACTGTGGATTTTGCCGCTAGTGATGTGGGAATTACAAATGAACAAGCAGCTAAGATAAAAAGGGGAGTGATTGCTTTACCCATGACTGCTGGTTGCGTAGTCCTGGCTTACAACCTCGCACCTAACCACCAGTCACCTCAAGTAAATCTGCCAACTAGTTTAAAGCTATCACGCCAAGTTTACGTAGATATTTTTCTCGGAAAAATTGCGAATTGGAATCATCCTAGAATAGCTGTAGCTAATCCAGGGGTAAATTTGCCCAATCTACCGATTCAGGTTGTACACCGAACTGATGGTAGTGGGACTACAAGTGTATTGACGCAACATCTAGGTGCTATAAGTCCAGAATGGAACAGCAAAGTTGGAGCCGGGAAAGCTGTAGCATGGCCAGTGGGAATTGCTGGAAAGGGTAACGAAGGTGTTACCGCCTTAATTCAACAGATCCCAGGAGCTATTGGCTATGTAGAGTACATTTACGCCAAACAAAATAAACTTCCTGTGGCTGCTTTGGAAAATAAATTTGGTAACTATATTACGCCAACACCAGAATCTGTAACTCAAACCTTAGAAGCAGTGAAATTACCCGCCGATAACTTGATTGCTTTTATCAACGATCCTACAGGTTCCCAGGCTTATCCCATTGTTACTTACAGCTGGCTTTTGACTTATCAGCAATATCCAAACCGAGTCAAAGGTGAAGCGCTGAAAAAATTTATTGATTGGGCTTTGATTGAGGGGCAAAAATCTAGTTTGGAACTCGGATATATTCCTTTGTCTAAAAAAGTTGTGCTGCAAGTGCAATCTGCTGCAAATAAAATTTCAGAGTAACCAGTTTTTAGTTTAGGGCTTTAGTCCTGATTTTGCTCACGTAGCGTCTCGTAGAGAGGACTAAAACCTCTCTACAAACCCAAGTTTTCATAAGAATACGCGGGATGCGGGAAACTCAGTCCCTTTAGGGCTGAGAGGGAAGCGGCAC
>CAZZZY010000480.1:0-5293 GCA_964658545.1 uncultured Acetobacteraceae bacterium
CGTAATTCTGTAGGCGTTATGTTCCGATCGCTCGCCTTTAGTCTAAACTCCAGTACCCAATGATGAAAGGGTTCCCGTAGTTCATTAACCGCTAACTCTTCTACCGTTAATAACAATAAAGCATCAGCCTCAGATGGAATTTCACCATAACGCACAGTCCAACGACTAACGGAAAAATTATCAATTCCCCCTGGAAATCTAGCCCTAGCAAACATGGCTAAAGCTTGGTGAAATAGTGGATGTCCCAGGTGTAAAAAAATCTTCGTGTTGCGAAATAAGTCCCAATTCTTCCAGAGCAACATCAATACTAGCTACTTCTGCGGTTAAACGAGATAGCAAAGGTTTAAACCAAGCACCTGTGGTTTTAGCAGCGTGTTGCAGACGACCTTCCACCTCCCGGTCATCATCAAGGTCTTCCAAGGTTGCTCGCCGCGCTGCTTGCACTTCCGCCAGTTCTGCTGAATCTTCTTGCTCAATACCAGCTTTAAATCTATGCCAGGAGTAGGCGAAGGTATAGGGACAGGACAGCAAGCGTTTGTTGAGAACTTCGATAGCGAAGAATGCAGCTATTTGTTCAGTTCTTTTTGATGATGCGATCGCTGATTTTACAGCAGCACGAAACTCTGCAAAAGCTGCGGACAGCCTTTTCTCTTCCACACCGAAGTATAGGGGAATTGGTTGAGGAATGCGATCGCAAAATCTTGGTGTACGTCCTGCTTCTTCATCCAGTTGATTAATTTCCCGCTTCAGACGACGCACTACAACTTCTGATATTCGTTGTTTAACTGCGTCTGTAAATTCGCTAGTTTGAGTAAATCGCACCGGGTCAAGTTGTTCCAGCAAACCAGAAAAACAACGAGTATGACCGTTGTGAGGTGTAGCAGTGAGAAATAACTTATGCTCAAACCAAGGAGAAATAGCCCGCAACATTTGAGATAAATCGCTATCATCACCAAAATTTGACGGCATCAAGTTATGTGCCTCATCGACAATTAATAAATCCCAAGGTAACTGTGCAGAACCTTCTGGCTGACTGCACGCAGAACGAAACTGTTCTAAAACATCTGGTTGACGCAGGTAATGATAAGAAGTGATGATGCGCGGGTAAGTCCGCCAAGGGTTAGCATCTAGTCCTAATCGTTTCTGCAAGGCATGAGTTTCCTCACGGTCAATGACATCAAACGTCAGCGAGAACTTAGTTTTCATCTCCTGTTGCCACTGCTTACGGAGGGCGGCAGGAGAAATAATTAACACCCGTCGAATGCGACGACGTAGAAGTAATTCCGTTAAAATCAAGCCTGCTTCAACTGTCTTCCCCAGTCCAACGTCATCGGCCAGTAATAAAGAAATCCGGGGCATACGTAGAGCTTTCAGCAGTGGCACTAATTGAAAATCTTCAATCTGCACTGCTCCAAAAAATGGCGAGGCGATGGGAGAATGAGGTTCTGGCGTTGTGCGATCGGGGTTGAGAAAAGGAGAAAGTGCCGTCCACCGTGCTGCCCGTTGTAGAGCATCAAAGTCAGTCGCGGGCATAGGTGGTTGTGTTGCTACTTGAGGAAGGGCTGTAGGCTCCAGCAATGTAGCATTTATTTCCCGCTCCCAAATAATATTGTCTTCGGGTATACCGTCTGAGTCAGTGTATTCTAAGCGAACAAGGTGTAGCTGTCCTTCCGGTGTACCGCCGAAGGGTTCAACAGAAGCAACCAAAGCACGGCGGTTGCGGACGGTGGCAAGCATACCCACTTGGGGAATTATTAAATTGTTACCTGTTCTTTTAGTGCTTGCCGTCATTTTGCTCTCATCCTTTGTCGGAGATTTGCTTGACCCACTATTTTAGCTACTGAAGGTTCAAATAGCCGGAGATTTGATTAAACATTAGTGATACATGATACTGTACAGGGAAGAAAAATATTACAATATTTAAAATCACTGAAATACTTTAGTTTGCTTGCTCTTATGCTTTGAAGTGTGCGGTTATTTTCTAATAGTACTTATGAACTATTTTTCTAGTGTATTATTCAATAAGCTTCATGGAATTGTAATAAATTACAGTCATTCAAAAGTTTGAGATGAGCAATTCTGATGATTTGACTAGAAGCGGCTTACTCCAGAATTAATACTGAATATTCTCAAGAAGGAATTGAGGAATATTTAACAGATGAAAATGGAGAATTTATTGAAGGTTTAGATAAAGAACAATATAAACGACGCTTTATTAATTTTAGCGGGTTTTATGAAGCTATCAAAGGAGAACTTTATCCCCTAGAATACAACCAGCAATACAGTTTGCAGCATCTCCCCGAGCAAAATTTGCTGATTTTGGGGCTAAATTCCGCTTGGCAGATAGACCATCGTGGTAACAAATATCGTGCAAGTATCAATTCAGAAGCACTCAGCAATGCTTTGAGTTTGATTCGCCGCAATCCAGCTTATGAAGATTGTTTAAAAATTGCTGTTTGGCATCATTCTCTCAATAGTATTTTCGGCGATCGCATCACCGATAGTGGCGTAATGGAGCGTTTAGCTGCTGCTGGATTTCGCCTAGTTTTGCATGGTGGTATTCATCGCAATGAGAATAATTCTTATCGCTATGAATATAGTACTAGTGGGCAGCAGATAAATATCATTGGTGCTGGGGTGTTTGGCGCGTCAGTCCAAGAATCAGGTTCTAGCTACCCTTGGCAATATAACTTTCTAAAGATAGAAACTAGCAAACTCACTGTTGAAACTCGTCGCCGTGATGAGCCTCATGGTGTTTGGAAACCTGATGCACGATGGAATCTAACTTCTGAACTCAACCCCCTTCCGCATTATGTAATTTTTCTAACTCAAGATCATGCTGATGACCCTGAACTTTACTTGGAACGCGGTCAGGCATACATTAATTCTGGAAGATATGAAGAAGCGATCGCAGCATACGATAAAGCTATAGAAATCAAACCAGACTTTTATGAAGCTTGGCTTTATCGAGGCCAGATACTAGCTAACTTAGGGCGAATTGAGGAAACAATTCATAATTATGAGCAAGCATTGGTAATTATACAGGAAATAGGCGATCGCTCTGAGCAAGTTTTTTGCCTCAACAACATGGCACAGGTAATCGCCCAACAAGGGGACATCGCTAGAGCGATCGCACTCTACGAGCAATCCTTGGAAATATCTGAGCAGATTGGCGATGTCCCAGGTAAAGCCGCTACCCTCAACAACATGGCACAGGTAATCGCCCAACAAGGGGACATCGCTAGAGCGATCGCAATCTACGAGCAATCCTTGGAAATAAAGGAGCAGATAGGTGATGTCAAAGGTAAAGCCACTACCCTGGGTAACATGGCAGGGATATTCGCCCAACAAGGGGACATCGCTAGAGCGATCGCAATCTACGAGCAATCCTTGGAAATAATTGAGCAGATTGGCGATGTCCAAGGTAAAGCGGTGACTTTGCAGCAACTAGCAGGTCTCTATGCTAACCAAGGGGAAGTAGAACAAGCGCTCGCTATTTACCAACACTCTTTGGAAATATTCAGGGAGATAGATAATCGCTCTGAGCAAGCTTCTTGCCTCAACAATTTGGGCAATGCTTACCATTCTTTGGAGCAGTACCAACAGGCCATTGATTTCTACCAGCAGAGTTTGGAAATATCTAGGCAGATAGGTAATCGCTCCAGTGAAGCTACATCCTTGAGCAATTTGGGCAATGCTTACCATTCTCTGGAGCAGTACCAGCAGGCGATTGAATGTTATCAGATGTCCTTAACTATTGCACGGGAGATAGGCGATCGCTACGGAGGGGTGATATCTCTTAGTAATTTGGGTGGAGCTTATTTTGAAACAACACAGGGAGATAGGGCAGAAAATATAGAAAGTGCGATAGAAGTCTACACTTCATTATTGGAAGAGTGCAACCGTGAATCTTTCCCTGAACAATGGGCTAAAACTCAAAATAATTTAGGACTAGCTTTTAGTGAAAGAATTAGTGGAGACAAAGCAGAAAATCTTCAAACGGCGATCGCTTGCTATCAAGCCGCACTTGAAGTTTACACTCGTGAAGCATTTCCCTCTAAATGGGCAGATACGCGAAAGAATATTGGAAATGTATACATAGAAAAAATACATAGCAATAGTTTAAATAATATAGATTGCTTACATAATATTGAATACGCTATTCTTTTCTATCAAGATGCACTGGAGATTTACACACCTGAGCAATTTCCAGATGAATGTTTAATTATTCGAGAAAAACTTAGTAATGCTCACTATCTTTTAGAGCATTACCAAAGAGAACTAGAACTTGTCAGTCTGTCTCAACCTAACACCAGTAATGAAGCAATTATACGTATTGAATTGGTGAGAGTAAATCTTCTAGATTTAGAAGTAGATGCTATTGTTAGACCGACGAATACAAAACTAGCTTTCGGGGGAGAAATTAGTAGACAGATTCTTCAAAGATTACAGAGTTCAGACTTTGGATGGTATCAAACATTACGAACTTATTCAAATATATCAGTTGGTGAAATAATTGTAACAGAAGCAAGTCCTTTACCTGCTCGCTATTTATTTCATACGCCAATAGACAATAATACTAACCCTACAGCAGCAAGTGTATCCAAAGCAATTATTGCCGCCTTAAATAAAGCTGAAATTTTAAGTGATGTAAGGACTATAGCATTTCCTTCTTTAGGTACTGGAAATGCAAGTTTAAATCCAACTAGCTTGGCTTCAAGAATCCTCAAAATAGCAACAAATCATCTAGAAAATGGAAGTAGGTTAGAAAAAATTATTTTTGCCTTTGTAGACGAAACTGCATATCAAGCTTACGCAAGTGCCTACCAAATGCTGCTTCTGCAAACTGGAGTAACTTACAACGTTTCAGTAACTACTCCTCAAGAAACAATTTGTGTTGGTGAAGAGATAGAAATATCAGTCCATCTCAACCAAGTGGGAATTACCCAAAAAGAAACTTATACACTTCAAATTTCCCATAATGATGCTATTGGTGGCGAACTCAACATTATCCTCAACGCCCCAGGTTTCCAATTTAACAATGATAACACCACAAGCTTACCCCTCGACCCCGACATAGCCAATATCACCCAGAGTGTGACTTTCAATTTTACTGCCCTCCGTTCAGGTAAAACTAAAATCAAAGCAGAACTTTACTGCGGTGAAACCTATAAAACAACCTTAGAAACTGAAGTAGAAGTTGCCACATTTGAAGAAACAGAAATACGCCCACTCATTGCTGCCCGATCGCGTCCCGTTCCCCAACCAGATATAATTCTCCAAGTGCGTACTA
>CAZZZY010000481.1:0-5285 GCA_964658545.1 uncultured Acetobacteraceae bacterium
TGCCCAATGCCCAATGCCCAATCCCCTATTCGCCATGCCCAATACCTTTGAGGAGAAGATTCATTGTGCGGCGCATATATGCTTCTACTGGCTCGGTTATAGGTTTAAAAATAAGTGCATAGTAGAGTGACCCACTTAAAAGGTCAATAACTAGATCAATGTCCGCATCCTTGTGAATTTCATTTCTAGACTTTGCACGCTTAAGTACTTTAGACAAGGCTTCACGTCGGATTTTAGTATATTTTGTCCAGTAAACCTCTGCAAATTGAGGATTGCTAGACGCGGTACTAATTATCAGAGCAATCGTCTGACGACCAAGGGGACTATCTATTTTTTGGGCGGCATGATTGATGATGATATCCATATCTCCCCAAAAGCTGCCAGTATCGGGGATCGCTAAATCATCTCTCAGACTTTCTATCGCGTCTGCAACTAGTTCTTCTTTGGAAGTATAACGCCGATAGATAGTCGTTTTACCAACCCCAGCACGGGAAGCGATCGCTTCTATACTCATACTTTGGTATCCTACCTCTGCGAGCAAATCTAGGGTTGCTTGGAGAATCGCTTGGTCTACGTGGATGCTACGTGGTCGTCCAGAGGGTGCGTTAATTTGCTTATTCATAAAAATATCATCCCCAAGCAATATCTTCTTGGCAATTTGCTTCTAACCTTCAGCATAGTGAGGATGCAATCAGGGGAAGACGCGGGGAATATGGATGAAAAAATCTCTGGGTAAGTGTGTACCGTGTCTTCTTCAACATCCATCTTCAGGATAAGTCTTTCTGCCGCTTCTCCTTGAATACTCCCTTGACCATTTATATATGATACGCTACCGTAGCGTATACATACATTATTTAATATTTGCTTTGGTATCGCTCTAATCTCCGAATCACCAAAGTAGCCTCCTGCCGAAAATACCGATGAAACAGTATAAATCTGCCGAACCTGATGTTGAGCTTGATCCCCAGTCAAGTATTACTGGCGATATTCAAATACAAAAAGACAATTCTCAAAATCCTACTTTAGAAACAGATGCCCAGCTTGTTCCCAAGCAGACGGTTGCCGATGATATCCAAATAAAACCAGAAAATCGTCAAAATTCTAGTTTTTTGCAAAGGCGGGGATGGCTATTGGTATTGGGAGCAATTGCTCTGGCAGTTGGGGCGGTATTTGGATGGCGATGGTGGCAATTTCAGCACACCCATGTAAACACTGATAATGCTCAGGTTCAAGGCTACATTTCTCCCATTGCCCCCAAAATCACAGCTACAGTCAAGCAAGTTAATGTCAGGGAGGGTGATTATGTCAAAGTCGGACAGCCCCTGATTATCTTAGAAGACCCAGACCTGAATCTGAAAGCTAAACAAGCAGAAGCCAACGAAGCCGCGGCAAAAGCTCAATTGCAGAGTGCCACAGATACCGTACCGATCACCAGTCAAACGAATACCACTCAGGTGCAACAAGCTGAGGCAAACTTGGCTGCTAGTCAGTCGGCGGTCAGTGCCGCCAAAGCTGAGATTACCCAAGCTCAGGCAATGGTGGATACCGACCAGGCAAAGGTTACTCAAGCTCAAACTGATGTTAAAAAGACTCAAGCTGACTTTCGACGATATGACGCTCTTTATCGGGAAGGAGCGATCGCAGCCCAGCAACTTGATGCCGCCAGAGCGGCGTTTGATAGCGCTCTGGCTAATTTGACCGCAGCCAAGCAAACTGTTGCTCAAGCCCAGGCTCAAGTCAACAACGCTCAAGCCCAATTGCAAAAAGCTGTATCTCAAGCTGAAGCTGCCAAAGGACAGGTAGCTCAAACAAAGGTTTCCGGTCGGCAGGTTGTAGTCCAGCAGAGTCAGAAGAAGCAGGCGCAGGCCCAGGTTGAACAAGCTCTGGCGGCTCTAGCCTTAGCTCGACAACAAATTCAATACACCATCATCAAAGCTCCCCTAAGTGGGTATGTTGGCAAGCTAACAGCGCAAGTGGGACAGAAAGCGATCGCAGATCAACCCATGCTGTCCCTAGTGCCATTGGAAACTGACCAAGTTTATGTAGAGGCTAATTTTAAAGAAACAGCCATGAAAAATTTGCACATTGGGGAGCCTGCCGAAGTCAAGGTTGATGCATATCCAGGTGAAATTTTTCCGGCTCAGGTGGTCGGTATTAGTCCAGCGACGGGAGCAAATTTCGCCCTCTTACCTCCAGATAATGCGACTGGTAACTACAACAAGGTTGTGCAGTGGGTACCAGTAAGGTTGAATTTTAATCGCAATGTTGATCCCCAACATCGGTTGCATCCGGGGCTAAGTGTCAAAGTTACAGTTAATACTACCTCTACTACTAATGACTACCGTAAATAAACGTTCCTCTGGCGATCGCCCTAAACCTGCAACTGTTAATGAAAGCGGTTATATTCAAGGGCCTTTGAAGTGGGCGATCGCCTTCACTGCTTCATTAGGTGCAATCTTAGAAGTAATTGATACTAGTATTGTTAACGTCGCTCTCACTGACATTCAAGCCACCTTGGGTGCGACTGTGAGTGAAGTGGGCTGGGTAGTTAGCGGATATGGGATCGCTAACGTCGTCTTAATTCCCTTATCTGCATGGTTGGGAGATTACTTTGGGCGTAAAACCTACTTTATCTTCTCGCTGATTGGTTTTACCATTTCCTCTGTTTTATGTGGGCTATCCTTCAATCTCCCAATGTTGATCGCTGCCCGAATTCTCCAAGGTTTATGCGGTGGCGGATTGCTAGCGAAAGCCCAAGCAATTTTGTTCGAGACTTTTCCCCCAGCCGAACAAGGTTTAGCCCAAGCAGTTTTTGGTGTGGGTGTGATTGCTGGTCCGGCAATTGGCCCAACACTAGGAGGATTCTTAGTAGATGGTTTAGGCTGGCGCTGGATTTTCTTTGTCAACATTCCCTTTGGGATCATTGCAGTAGCCATGTCTTTAGCATTTTTACCCAAGAATAAGGATAAGAACGATACCCAAAACCAAGCAGTTGATTGGTGGGGAATTGGGTTTTTAATCGTGGCTGTGGGTAGCTTACAAACTGTATTAGAAGAAGGGGAGCAAGATGACTGGTTTTCCTCTAGTTTCATCATCACTCTAGCCATCCTGGGCATTGTTGGCTTGGGGTTATTTATTTGGCGAGAACTGAAAACAGCTCACCCTGCCGTGGATTTGAGAGTTTTGCGTCACCGTTCTTTAGCTGCCGGAAGCGTTCTCTCAGCAGTGGTGGGTATGGGGCTTTATGGCGCACTCTTTGCTGTGCCAATATTTGCTCAGAGTGTACTGCAATTTACGGCAACCCAGACAGGACTATTATTAGCACCTGGGGCCTTAGCATCTGCCATCGGGATGGTTTTATTAGGCAAACTCAGTAGTATAGTTGATGCCCGATTTTTAATTGCGATCGGCGCTGTCGGCTCATCTGGAGTTATGTTTCAACTGGCAGCAATTACTCCACAAAGCGGGACAGACGATTTATTTTGGCCATTGGTATGGCGCGGAGCCTTTACTGTGTTTATGTTTCTCCCTTTAAGTTTGGCAGTTTTAGGCCCACTACCCAAAAAAGATGTTTCTGCTGGTTCTGGTTTCTATAACCTGACTCGACAACTAGGTGGCAGTATCGGCATTGCCCTACTTACTACTCTGCTTGACCGACGACAGACTTTTCATCGAGCCATCTTGTTATCAAAACTTACCCCTTATGATGTAGAAACCAATCAGCGTCTTGACTTGCTCAATGGAGCCCTCCAAAACCAAGGTATGGATGCGGCAACAGCACAACAACAAGCACTAGCTTTATTAAGTCAAACAGTAGATACTCAAGCTGCTGTTTTATCTTATGCAGATTGCTTTCGAGTCGTAGGGATAGGGTTCCTTTGCTCATTACCTTTGTTACTATTCCTGGGCAAAGGCGGTGCAGGAGTGAAAGCGCCAGTTGGTCACTAGAGAACCAGTCCAGTAGAAGCGACGTTAAGAAGTAAAAAGTAAAAAGTAAAAAGATAATCCCCATAAATAAATTGAGGGGAAATGATTAAGTCCGTCCATAAATAAATTTAGGGGCTTCTTTCATTTTTCATTTTCTTTATGAGTGCCTTTTTACTTTTGCCTTGTTCGGTCAAAGTCCCTATCCCCTATAGGTTGCTTGTTTTGTGTTGGGGTTTAAATCCCCAGACGCTACGCACAGTCGCTAACGCTGCGCTATCACAAATGGTTACTGAGCGCAGTCAAAGTAACATAATTACGAATTATGTTAGCGACGCGAAAAGCGAGTCCGCGTACTCCTACGGAGAAGCGAGCTACGCTTTTGGCGTCTCGTAGAGAGCGTCATTACGAATTACGAATTGTTCATTTAATCTCCTTTCTCAATAATTCTGGAATCTGAGAAGGGCGTTCAGCGACTGGAACTTGCGCTTCTTTTAAAGCAGCTAATTTACTTTGGGCTGTGCCAAAGTTAGAATCGCGTCCGATAACCGTTGCTAAAGTCCCTGTTTGCTGCCAAGTTTTTCCTGGTGGCGCTTGTCTACCTGCTATGTAGGCAATTACTGGTTTATCAATGGCCTCAGCAATATATCGGGCTGCTGCTTCTTCACTACCACCACCAGGTTGACCAACTAAAACGATCGCCTCTGTAGTTTCATCCTCATCAAGAATTTGCAACCATTGGAGAAAGGAGGAGCCGACGATCGCATCACTACCAATACTGACACTAATCGACTGACCCAAATCGGCTTTTGTTAATTCGTAAGCAACTTCGTAGGTGAGGGTACTGCTACGACTAACGATCCCCACTGGTCCAGGAGTATAAAACTCACTAGGTTGAGTACCCAAAAGAATTTTTCCCGGCACAATGATCCCCGGACTGTTAGGCCCGATTACTAAAGTTTCACAGGCTTCGGCTTTGCGGAGTAATTGCACCATATCCAAAGGTGGCACGCCAGCAGTGATAATAATGATTTGGCCAATATGAGATGCGATCGCTTCTAATGCCGCATCTAGCACGTCGTAAGGATCTACACAGATAATTGTTGTGTCAATTGACCCAAATTGTTCTATTACCTCCTCTACTAAGTCAAATACTGGCAATCCATGCAGTTCCTGTCCACCACATCCCGGATTGACACCTGCTACTAAATTGGTACCATAAGCTTGCATTTGAGCAACATGAGTGCCTGATATAAATTCACAAAAGCCTTGAATTAATACTTTACTTTCTGGCGTTAGGTTCATAAAAAATTACCGTAAATTTGACAATCCACTGAGTTAAGCCACTCGGCACGGGGAGT
>CAZZZY010000482.1:0-5278 GCA_964658545.1 uncultured Acetobacteraceae bacterium
GAGAACAAGGACTACAGCAAGGACGACAAGAAGCAAAACTTGAACTTGTACCTCAGTTCTTAGCTCGTGGTATGTCGATGGAAGAGGTTGCCCAATTACTTAATTTAACTATCGAAGAAGTGAGGCTTGCAACTGAGTAATCACAACAATTACTGGTTATAAATTTGCAACCTTAAGTAGTGAAAAGGTAGAAGCAATGTTTGAAATTAAATTACAAGAAACTAGGGTTTATCAAGAAGCAAAATTTGAACTTATACCTTGGTTCTTAGCTTATGGTATTTCTATAGAAGAGGTTGCCCAGTTACTTGATTTAAGTATCGAACAAATCGAACAAATAAGACTTGCAACTGAGCAAGAATCTTCTACATCAACTTAGTAACTGCCGTAATTTTCATAGCGTAGTCCAATCTAAGCATCGCCCCAAATAAAAAAGCCAGTGCTAAAGAGAATCAGTGCTACAAGACCAACGATTAAAAGTCTTTACCACAAGTATTCTCTAAATTTGTCATTTTATGATAAAAACCATAGTTTTTAGCCAGCTATAAACAAACAACAGAAAGTGATACTATAATGAACCCTTTCCAACTCAACAAATATAGTGATCAAGAACCAGAGAAACAACAAAAAAGATTTCCGGGATGGTTTGCTTTAGATTTTGGTACGTCGAATTCGACAGTCACACTTTTCGATCCAATTGAAGTACCGATCGCAGAAATTCTCCCAAAAGAACAGGAAATGCGGTTGCGCGATCGCTTATCACAATGGCTGAGTTCTCCCGCTTCAGTGGCTTTACCAGATGTTAGCAATGATGATTGGGAAAAGTTTATTGTAGAAATTAGCAAAAACCTGGAGATAGAACCCAGCCAATTAAGTGAGGTCTTTGAAAGTGACAATAAAGAGCGATTTTTGGAAGCAATTCGCCAAATTGAGCTTTCTTTAGGAAACAGTGAGAGATTCCGCCGTGCTGTCAGCAAAAAACTTTACCAAATTTATCATGAGGTCTTCCGCGTCCCTACCCTAGAGTCGCAAAATCTGATTCCAGTTGTGCTGGATATTGATCGCCGCGATACGGAAATTCCCAGCGAGTTGGAAATTTCGCAGTTAGTAAACTTAAAACTGCGGATGGGTAGGGAAGCTAGAGATAACCGCAAAAAAGCGATCGCTCAAGGTACAAGCAGTTCTTTAAAGGAAATTATCAGCAGGTTTCACCATTCACCCAAACGCTATTTTGGTCAGGAGCGATCGTTTTCAATTATTTTGGATGGTGAAGAAGAAATAATTACTGCTAATCAACTAATCCAATCTGCTTGGGCGCATTTAATCAAGTTAACTGAAGATTACCGCCAACGCGCCCAACGCAGATTTTCAGAAGGGACTTTTTTGACAGCAGTTGTCACCTACCCCACTGTCGCCCCACCAGTTGTTCGCAAAGAAGTTAAGGAATTTGTTGAGCAATTGGGGATCGATGATGTCCAAACTGCTTATGACGAAGCCGTTTCTGTAGCAATATTCTTTTTGTGGCGAGAATTTGGCGGTAATCTTAATATTGGCATCGAGTCATTCAAAACTCGTTGTCGCCAAGTAGGAAACAAATGGTCACAAAATGTCCTCGTCTTGGATATCGGCGGCGGAACTACAGACTTAGCTTTAATTGAACTGACTTTAGAAGATAAAACCCCTGCTTTTGCCGATTATGAAGACCGGGGTTTAGGAGGACGTTACTATAAACTTACTCCTAAGCTATTAGGTTCATCTGGTCATTTACAGTTAGGTGGTGAGCTAATTACACTGCGAATTTTTAGATTATTAAAAGTTGCGATCGCAGATTTTTTATTGACAGGAGTAACAACAGGTGATCTAGAAAGCGAAAAACTAGAAGATTTAATTAACTCTGAATTAAACGAGCGCTTTTTAGAACAAGGCAAATTCAAAAGTGGCAGTCTTTTAAAATGTCTAGATAAAGAAAATCCAGAAGGCGATATTGCTTACAAAGATGCTCTGGATACTGCCGAGAAAGTATTACCCACTCGTTGGCAACAAGCACCCCAACGCCTGCAATCTTTTTATATTCTTTGGGATCATGCAGAAGCAGCAAAACTTAAACTTGGGCAAAAGCCACCAGCAGATAATTCTTTGTTAACCTTCACACTCTCTGAACAACAAATTTCTGAACTGCTCACCCAAAGCGCCGTTAAATTGCAAATTAAAGATCCAAATAACATCTGCGTTACCCTAGATAACCAGCAATTTGAACGAGCCGCCGTTTCAGGAATTAAAGAAGCGATCGGTATTGCTAAAGGATTGATGGAAAGTCGCTTGCGTCATGATGATCTCACCAAAGATTCTTGGAATTCCCAAAAAGTTGATTGGTTAATTCTATCTGGAAAAACTTGTAATTTAGACATAGTACAGCGCCAAATCTACCAAGAATTTAGTAAGTCTCCATATTTTGTCTGGAATCCAGAACGAATTACCTTTGTGTTGGAATTTACCAAATTAGCCACCTCTGCTGGCGCTTGTTATGCCGAAAAGCTACGAAGATTAAGATTCGATCCAGAAGAGTCTAAAAGCTTGTTGCGTAAGGGAGCCAACCAGCTAGAAATTGATGTTAAAAACCTGTTTTATTATTTGCCCTGCAACTTCAAACGCAAAACCCAAAGCAACGATTTACTCACCATATTTAAGGCTGGACAAGAACTCTATCAACTCGCACCTTGGGAAAATGTAGCTAAGGTTCGTACTGCATGGCAAGGAATCCAACTAACTAACATTATTTACCGTCAAGACTACGAAGATGGAGATTTAAGACTATGGGGTAGCTTTGACGGTAAAAACCTCATGAATCAACTGGGGATACAAGAAGCAGAGTTTCTGAAAAAAATTAAAATCCAGTTTGAGATTGACCAAACCCTTGAATTTAGTGTGTTACTTTGTCAGGGATATCCCCATTATTTAATCGATATTTCTGGCATTGATTTGGAATCGGTAGTTTCAGAAATATCACCGCTATTTGCTAATGGTAAATTGAACTGGAATATAGCCGTCGAACGCTTCAACAAAGACTTAAATGATGGTGATATTGCCGTCAATGTTATTGAGTCTGCAACTGTCGATCAACCAGATGCCTATCATCTTGTCTTTGAAGTAGGAAATGATGGTAGTAAATTGTTCCAAAAATTTCACTATCTGCGCGATGGCGTGACACAACCAGGAATTGGGTTAATTAGTAATCCCTTACCTCCCTTCCCACAAACTGGCCAGCACACTTTCTATATTTATCAAACAGACGCAGAAACCAACAGCAAAAAATGGATAAGAATTGGCGCACTCAGCAAACCAGATGTGACAACAGATTATCCTTGCCAATATCGTGTAACTCTTGACGATCAAGGTATTCTGCGGATGCACGCTGGTGAAGTACCTTATTGGACATCAAACAATCAAGAATGCTTAAAATCAGAGGGATGTGTTTATCTTGCTGAATTAGAATTGCAGCCCAATGAAGTTGATAAAGAACGCGATCCCTTTTGTGGAATACATTAACTATTGCATTAAACCTCTGCGTTCCTTTGCGTTTACTCCGCGCCCCTCTGCGTTGAAAAATATTAATTTCTTCAACGCAGAGGAACGCAAATTTTTGCCAAGTTTAAGTCACTACGAATCACATATAGGTAATATTTGGAGGTGATATTTATGCAGCACTTGCGTCAATTATTAGAGATAGAAAACTCAGAATTAGCCAAATTACTGCGGTTTAGTTTGTATGGACTAGAGGCTACTTTAAATCAGGCTCGCACAGAATTTCCACTAGATCCAGGATCTAAAATATGTGATGAGGTGCTGCAAGAACTTCATAACCTATTGCAACCTGCACCCCCAAAATCAGATGAGTTAAAACTAAGTCACCTGCGGGAAGCTTTTGATTCTGACTCAGAACTTAATTATTATCTGGGTAATTCCCAACTGCAAAGCACAACAGACTCTGATTTGTGGAATGAGATTCAACGCAAGCTGCTGCGACTACCAGAGGATTTAGCTGCAAATTGGCGACAGCGCACCTTAGATTTAGCTCAAGAAATTGGTGCGATCGCAGATAATTCTAATCTATATCAACTTCCCTTTGTCCGCGATGAAATTATCTACCCCGGACTTAGTGGTACTGTTCAAACTCAGGGATTGAGTTTATCTCAACAAGCACTTTTAAATTCTAAAATCACCCAAGGTAATCTATCTGATTTACCAGCAGCATTCCTATTTTTATATATGAATTTTATCGAAATAGACCCAGATTTACATCATGCTTTAAAGAGCGTTTTTAGCTTCGATGTCATTTCCTTACACTCCAAACCAGAACAGCGCGATCAATATATTGATGCTTTAAGCGATCGCTTCCAACGCACCCAAAAAGCTGAGAAAAACACTGATCCACTGTCAATTCTCCGTGCTTGGATTGACATGGACGAAGCGATACATTCCCTAGTCTTCGTACCACCGGCTGAACGCTATTCTTGGTGGGGAAAGCTACAACATGAATCACGACGCATTTTGAAGAAAGTCGCTGATGAAGCAATTAATGCAGGTAATGAAGTGCGAATTCGCCAATTATCGGGACTTTATGCAGATATCTGTGCTTCATCCAAGGATGATTTACAACTAGACTGTGGTGGTATTCCTGGCGAAGTATTAACTTGTCTTCGAGTATATGTGCGAATTAATCAGGAAGAATCCCCAGGTCGTGTAATATTTCGCTCATCACGCTAGTTGTTGGCGAGTTTTCTAATTCTTGAGATTATGAGGCAAGGCAGACAATTTTCCTAATCCCCGCCTTGCCTCATAATCTAATGAAGGCAAAAAGGTTTAAATCTAGAGGATGCCCCAGAAGTGTAAAATCCCTTGACCAGAAAACACTTCAAGTGCAACAGCAGATAAAAAACCAATCATTGCAAAACGACCATTCCAGTTTTCGCTCTGAGGAGTGAAGCCCCAGCGCAAAGCATTAGGATCTTCTGAAACCGAAGGCGTAGTCTTCTTAAGGTCTGCCATAAATAATACTCCGAGCTTTTATGTTGTTACAGTTATAACTGCCTGTAAAGTAATGTAACAGATTTTTAAGAGAATGCAACATTTAATTGGTTCAAAAATGAAATTTATTTAGCTAACTTATATTAAGTATGCGTAATTTTGTGTCAATATTCCGACGATGGTTAGAATTAAAAGGTTATGCGTTGTCAATAAACTAAGTACACGATTGCACAAGTTCGTAACGAAATGACGATGG
>CAZZZY010000483.1:0-5276 GCA_964658545.1 uncultured Acetobacteraceae bacterium
TTTGATTTACTACTTTTTGATTTACTTTATAAATGGTCTCTTAGGGAATATAAAATGGCAAGCCATCGTAAATACCAATGCGGTAGCTTACACTTTTTTCCCCTTTCGGGACTGTGGATGCCATGTGATTAAGCGTTCTGTTATCCCATAATAAAATGTCACCATCTTTCCAGATATGAGTGTGAATATGCTCATCACGCTCAATAAATGAAAATAACTCCCGCAAAAGGACTTGATTTTTTTCATAGTCAAGTCCTTTGATACCAGTAGTAAAACCTTGATTCATGTACAAGATTTTTTCGTGAGTAACAGGGTGCGTAATCACAGCAGGATGTTTAACAGGTGGAAATTTATTTTCAAAATCATCCAAAATATCTATAATCGCCTTATCGATATCCGAATCTTGCACTTTGTAACGCCATTTTGCCTCATGGATCAGATATTCTCCATCGATATAGCTTCTTAAGTTTTGAGGCAACTTTTTATAAACTTGCTGCATATCGATATAGTAGGTTTCTCTAATAGAATTTGGCAGCACTTGTGGGTATAACATCGTAAATGGCAAGGGTTCATCAAGAAATGCACAATCAGTATGCCAATATCTACCAGTTCCGGCGACACCAAACTTTATCCCATCTTTGGGAACATTAGAAGATACAAATATTTCGGGATAATCTGGGTGATGATAGTTGTCTTGAGGATAAATTTGTGGTGTACCAATTTTTCGAGCCAATTCTAAATATTGGTCATCGGTAATATTTTGCCCTCTGAAGACTACTAATTTATGCTCGTATACAAGTTGTTTAATTATATTGACTTCTGCTGCATTAACCAAAGCAACATTTATATCTGAAATTTCGGCTCCAATACGTTCTGAAGATGGTCTATCAATTTTCATTATTTTCTTCCTTTGTTATCTTTATTTTTGGAAGACAGGTCATTCATTACTATGACTTAATACGGTTCATTTAATAAAAATTGTAGCTTGGGTTAAGCGGAGCGCAACCCAACATTACGAGACTACGAACTCCGCAAAGTTTGTTTGGCGAACTACTGCGCTAATGAGTCAGCGATCGCCAGCAACCTCAACTCAAGAATCAGAAAAGAGTAATTCAATGTTGCCGTTGTAGTTAACGATATTCTTGATTCATGATTCCGAATATCTATCTTTTGGGATAAAAATTCTCCTAAATAGTTTGGATAATTCTTTTTCGCAACTCTAATTTGCAACGATACTACAAACGCCGCATTATTAGCAAGTAATATAAATATTTTTACAAAAAAGCCTTAATTTAAGCATTGCTGAGGCTTTTTTAAACATCCAGCTAAGTTTGACAGATTGTCATTTGACTTATGAGAGATGCTGTCCTCATAATGTTTGAAGCTTTGTGCAATTCTCAAGACTATTGAAATATTTTACGACGTGACTTTAGTCGCGCCTCTAAAAACCTATTCGTAGCTTTTTAGAAGCTTGTTGTGGGTGCAATTTGCCATTGAGGGTGTTAAGGAAGTAGGGTGGAACAACAGAAATTATCTATTTGGATGTGGTTAACAGCAGTTGTATCAGTCTTTGTGACTTTTCCTGCTTATGGTGATGTAGAGAAAGTCAACACTGTGCAATGGAAAAAAGAGGCAATAAATTCAGAAGTACCTATCACAAATATTCCCCAACTAAGTGATATTCCACGTCCCCAAACCAGCGTCAAAGACTGGCTGGCGCAAGAGGTTCCACAAAATCAAGTTACACAAGTAACAGGTGTGCGCCTGAACTCAACTGCTAGTGGTCTAGAAGTCATCTTAGAAACTCCTACATCTAATCAGCTGCAAACCACAGTCAAGAATGAGGGGAACACCTTAAGCGCTGTTATCCCTAATGCTCAACTGCGTTTACCATCAGGTAATTCCTTCCGGGCTGATCATCCTCGTGATGGCATCACGGAGGTAATAATAGTGAATCAGAATGCTAATAGCATTTTGGTGACAGTAAAGGGTTCTACGAGTTTGCCAAAAGTCGAGCTATTTGACAGCAACCAAGGTCTGATTTTTGCCCTGACACCAACTGCATCCTCCTCACAACAACAAACACCAAATCAAGGTCAAAAACCGATTGAACTGCTGGTGACGGGCAAACCGGAAGATAGTTACAAAGTACCGAACGCCAGCACAGGAACCAAGTTCTCGGTACCACTGCGCGACATTCCTCTGTCAGTTCAGGTGATTCCCCGTCAGGTAATTGAGGATCGGCAGGTGGTGCGTCAAGACGACATCACCGATAATGTGAGCGGAGTTCAAAAAGTTATAGGTTATGGAACTGCATCAGCCTATATAATTCGAGGTTTTGCTGATTTTGGCTATTTCCGCGATGGCTTTCGAGGTCCGGTAGGTCTGACTCCTGGTGATACCGCCAACATTGAGTCAATCGAGGTGTTAAAGGGACCAGCATCGGTGCTTTATGGCAGTGGTTATACTGAAGGCGGTCTACTGAATGTATTGACCAAAAAACCATTGGATACGCCTTTCTATAATGCCAGTTTTATTGCAGGTAGTTACGACTATTACCGTTCATCCCTAGATTTTACAGGCCCACTTACCTCAAATAACGCTCTTCTCTATCGGCTGAATGCTTCCTATGAAAATTCAGGTAGCTACCGTGATTTCATTAACAATCAGAACTTCGATTTAGCACCTGCTTTCACCTGGCGAATTGACAAAAAAACAACTCTCGTTACCCAAGTCGAATATCAACACTCAGATTTCGTCTTTGATAGTGGACTCCCCCTTGTACCACAATCATTACAAATTCCGATCAGCAGGTCTCTGGCAGAGCCAGGGGCAAATACTAGCCACCTAGATTCAACTTCGGTTACTTATACCCTGGAACATAAGTTTAGTGACAATTGGAGCTTTAAGCAAGGATTTAACGCACTCCTAGCTAACCTAGATTTAGGCTCTTACACATATTTCTACTCACCAACCCTGAATGCAGATGGCACGGTCAATCGTCTGATCTTAAAAGGGCCTGAAGAAAGTGAAAACTATACGTTGACAAATGAATTATTTGGTAAGTTTAGCACTGGCTCCTTTAATCACAATGTTTTAATTGGAGTAGAGCTATACCGAAGGGAATTAAGCAATAATTTTCTCGGTGCATTGATCGCGCCGATTAATATTTTTAATCCAGTCTATGGAGCGCAACCAGGTTCCTTCAGTTCTCAACTGGGACTTACTGGAGAACATGGTGCAGACGATCTGGGAATTTATGTCCAAGATTTGGTCGAGATTTTACCTAATCTGAAACTTTTGGTAGGCGGTCGCTTTGATTCAAGTAACTCATTCGCCAAAGATAGTCCTGGTGGCAATTTAATTAACGAACAAGTAGATAATAAATTCTCGCCGCGAGCGGGGATTGTCTATCAGCCGAGTCAGACCACTTCCCTTTATTTTAATTGGTCTAACTATTTTAATCCTGTGTACTCCAGTACCAGCCAGACAGGAGCATTATTCAAACCGGAAATAGACGAGCAATTTGAGGTGGGAATTAAGCAGGATTTTCTGAAAAATCGTCTTTCAGCCACCTTAGCGTTCTACCAAATTACTCGGCAAAATTTGCTGACACCAGACCCAACTAATCCACTTTATAGCATTCAAACGGGAGAAGAAAAAAGCCGGGGGATTGAACTAGATGTAACCGGACAAATATTGCCAGGATGGAAGGTCATAGGTACTTACACTTACACAGATGCCTTTGTCAGCCAAGACAACACTATTCCCGTAGGTGATCGGTTAGTTGGTGTGCCGTATAACAGCGCTAGTCTGTGGACAACTTATGAGTTGCAAAGTAGGAATTTGAAGGGATTAGGGTTTGGTTTGGGGCTGGTGTATTCAGGAGACTATGAAGTAGCATTGCCGAATACTTTCACAGCGCCCTCCTACCTCAGAGCTGATGCTGCTCTCTTTTATCGGCGAAACAAATTCCGCATTGGTCTGAACTTTAATAATATATTTGATACTCAGTATTATTATACCCAGATTGGTGCCTTGTCTCCAGCACCACCTTTTAATGTCCGGGGTTCAGTGTCTTTCGAGTTCTGATTAACGTAGGAGACTTGATCTTGATGATTAGTACCAAAAGTTTGCAGAAACTAGGGTTATTGGGCAGCTTGTATATGTCACAGTTCATCCCCACGATGTTTCTGTTTCAAGCCCTACCCGTATTCATGCGTCAGCAAGGAGTTTCTAGAGAAGCAATTGGTTTGCTGTCATTATTGCTCCTACCTTCGATGCTCAATTTTCTCTGGGCCCCTCTACTAGATCGATATAGCTTTACCACTGTTGGACATTATCGGTTCTGGGTGATCTGCTTTCAACTCCTCATTGCCTGCACTACTGTTGCTGGTGGTTTACTTGACATTCAACACAATTTTACCGCCCTCCTGATTTGTCTGTTTGTTATGTGTTTCTTTTGTTGTCTGCAAAACATTGCAACAGATGCTCTGGCTGTGGGGTTACTAGATGTAAATGAGCGAGGTTTCGGTAATGGAGTGCAAATAGGAGGCAGCTATTTAGGTGCTGTGATTGGCGGTGGTGTGATGTTGAGCTTGCTCAATTACTGGGGATGGAAAGCCACTATGTTTACCTTGGCGCTGCTGGTGGTAATGTCGCTGCTGCCAATTTTATGGCACAAAGAACCCAGGAGAAATAATCAAGCAAGGTCTGAGTCTCAACGCTCGACTCTGGCTTGGAAAAATTTAGTCCAATTTTTCCGTCGTCCGGGAATATGGCGTTGGTTGCTGATTTTAGTGCTTTATCTGAAAGGTAGCGCGATCGCCAGCACTATGTACCGTCCTTTTTTGGTGGATATGGGGCTGTCTTTAGCAGATATCGGCTTATTACTAGGAGTAGTCAGTTATAGTACTGGTGTATTTGCGGCACTGACTGCGGGTTTGCTAATTAATCCCTTGGGGCGAAAGCGATCGCTGATTCTATTTGGTTTGCTGCAAGCTGTAGCGATCGCCATTTACCTGCTACCGGCATTTGGTGTGAAAAGTTTACCCATACTCTACTTAGCTGCGATCGCTGTACAGTTCTCTACCAGCATGGCAAGTACAACTATATCAACTATTATGATGGACAAAAGCAAACTAGAGACAGCTGGCACAGATTACTCCATCCAAGGTTCTGTTGCTTCCTTTAGCGGTATCGCAGCGGCGGCGATCAGTGGTGTAATTGCCGAAGCCTTGGGCTATCGGGGAGTATTTGCTATTAGTGTAGCGATC
>CAZZZY010000484.1:0-5266 GCA_964658545.1 uncultured Acetobacteraceae bacterium
GCTGAAACCTATATGGAACAGTAGTTTTACTTTTTTATCTTCATCGATAATCTGTGATGTGGAAAAAGTATTTGCCAAAAAGCCAGGGTTTTTGCCGGATAAAGAAAACCAAGTTCTTAATTTTGGATAAAGTCGAGCTTATGGGTAATGTTCTTATTTATCGCTAACGTTGCTTCACGCTTGTTAGGAAATACACCTACCTTGCGGGAACTGCGAAGCTAAACAGGACTAGGCTCATCAAGGACTAAGGACTAAGGACTAAATTATGCGAATTGCTCGTAACATTACAGAACTGGTTGGTTGTACACCTCTAGTACAGTTGAACCGCATTCCCCAAACAGAAGGATGTGTTGCTGAAATTGTGGTGAAACTGGAAAGTATGAACCCATCGGCATCAGTCAAAGACCGGATTGGGGTGAGTATGATTAACGCCGCAGAATACGAGGGGCTGATTACTCCTGGGAAGACAATATTGGTAGAACCCACCTCTGGAAACACAGGAATTGCCTTAGCAATGGCAGCAGCAGCTAAGGGTTATCACTTAATTTTGACAATGCCAGAGACAATGAGTGCGGAGCGACGGGCAATGTTGCGGGCCTATGGAGCCGAATTGGAACTAACACCAGGTATGGAAGGCATGAGTGGGGCAATTGGACGGGCGCAACAAATAGTTAATACTACGCCAAATACTTATATGTTGCAGCAGTTCCGCAATCCAGCCAATTCAAAAGTGCATCGGGAAACTACTGCCCTGGAAATTTGGGAAGATACCGATGGACAAGTAGATATAATCGTAGCTGGGGTGGGCACAGGTGGTACGATCAGTGGTGTAGCTGAAGTAATTAAAGCACGCAAGCCCAGTTCTCAGGCGATCGCTGTTGAACCAGCCAATAGTCCAGTTCTATCTGGGGGAAGGCCAGGACCACACAAAATTCAAGGAATTGGGGCTGGGTTTATTCCCCAAGTCCTCAAGATAAAATTGATTGATGAAGTGATTACCGTCACCGATGAAGAAGCGATCGCTTATAGTCGGCGTTTGGCAAAAGAAGAAGGCCTACTATCTGGTATTTCCAGTGGAGCTGCTTTATGTGCAGCAATTCGCGTTGCTCAACGTCAAGAAAACAAAGGGCGTTTAATTGTGATGATTCAGCCCAGTTTTGGTGAGAGGTATTTAAGTACCCCATTGTTCCAAGACCTGGAGGCAAGGTTGGCTGCTAGCGTTAGTTAACGATACATTGAATTAATGATCAATTCTCAGCACGTTTCTAACTATTACGAAACTCTCAAAGTTAGTCCAAGTGCAAGCCAAGCGGAGATTAAGCAAGCTTATCGCCGCTTGGTTAAGTTGTTTCATCCTGACAGTAACCAGGAAACAGCCGATCACGATCAGATTATTTGCATCAATGCAGCTTATGAGGTCTTAGGCGACAAACATAATCGCCGCAATTATGACCAACAACTGCAAGATGATTCTCAAAAATTAAAGAGCGATCGCCAACAGCGGACAGCATCGGCGCAAAAGCATTACCAGACAAGACGAAAAACAGGACGGGAAGCTGACGAGCAAGTTGAAGAATGGCTACGTCGAGTTTATCAACCAGTAAATCGGCTGCTGTGTGGTATTCTCTATTCCCTAGAGGAGCAAATGGAACAATTAGCTGCTGATCCTTTTGATGATGAGTTGTTAGATGAATTTCTGGAATACTTACAAACCTGTCGAGACGACTTGAAGCAGGCACAAATTATTTTTCGATCTCTGCCAAATCCCCCTAGTTTAGCAGGAACTGCGGCTCACCTCTATTACAGCCTCAATCAAGTAGCAGATGGACTCGAAGAGTTGGCTTATTTTCCTTTGAGCTACGATGAGCGTTATTTACACACAGGTCAAGAATTATTCCGCATAGCTACAAGATTACATTGTGAAGCGCAAGCTTCTGTTACATAGTGATTGGGGATTGAGGATTGGGGATTGGGCATGGGTAAATTTCGCTGGATGACTAAGGGCGAATGACACGGAGGTTAGGAATTAGTTTATGCTGGAAACAGAAAAAGATTAAGAAATTTTAAATTCTGCTCCTAGTGTACTCATGCAATGTGTTGTAAATCGCCGCGCTCAGTTTTCGGCAAATCGTCGCTATTGGTTGCCAGAACTGAGTGAAGCCGAGAATATTGAAAAATTTGGTGCTTGCTCTAGATTTCCTGGACACGGGCATAATTATGTCTTATTTATCTCCCTTACCGGGGAATTGGATGAATATGGCATGGTGCTGAACTTGTCTGATGTTGTAAAACACATAATCAAAAGGGAAATTACCAGTCAATTGGATTTCTCTTATATCAACGATGTGTGGGCAGAATTTCAACAAACTCTGCCCACTACTGAAAATATTGCACGGATTATTTGGCAGCGACTAGCACTGCACTTACCTTTATTCCGTGTGCAGTTATTTGAACATCCTGAACTTTGGGCAGATTATATGGGAAACGCAATGGAAGCATATCTTACTATCAGTACTCACTTTAGCGCCGCTCATCGGCTAGCTCATCCTAATCTCAGTAACGAAGAAAATACTGAGGTTTATGGTAAGTGCGCCCGTCCTCACGGTCACGGACACAACTATCATTTAGAAGTCACTGTCAAAGGGGAAATTGACCCACGCACTGGCATGATTGTCGATTTAGGGGGTTTGAATCAAGTCGTAGAAGATTATGTAGTTGAACTATTTGATCACACTTTTTTAAACAAAGACATTCCTTACTTTGCCGAAGTTATACCCACTGCTGAGAATATCGCACTTTACATTTGTAATTTATTGCGATCGCCCATTCAAGAATTGGGAGCTAAACTTTACAAAGTGAAGCTGATTGAAAGTCCCAATAACTCCTGCGAAATCTACTGTACTGAGTCAGAATCAGATTCATTCACCGCATCGGTAAATCAGCCAGTATTAGCACGCATACACGCTAACTGAAAAATCTAGGCATAGGACATCTGTAATAATTCGTAATTCGTAATGAGGCTCGTTCGCTCAAAGCGTCTCCCCTTCTCACATTGGGAGAGTCTAGCGCCAAGGGAGAAGACTCGCTAACGCTACGCTAATGTAATTCGTAATGATTAGCATTAGCCCTTTCAAAGTGACTCGTAAAATCTATTTTTTCTCTCTGCGCCACGAACACTTTGCTCAAGTCGGGAAACCCGCCCACGCAAGTATCCTCCTCTGTGCCTCTGCGGTTTAAAAATACCGGCGACGGGCGGAATGTCGCAAATAGCGGTAAATGCCCCAGGCTAAAACTCCAAAAAAGAGATTTAGTGAAAAGCGACTAAATATGAACCATAAAATATCAGCATCAAAAAGCTTCGAGGGACTCAAAGGAATTAAAATTCTGGCTAAGAGAAATAGCCCAAAAATAGCATTTCCACCCAGTATGAGGGCAAACAGCACTAAACTTTTTTGCCAGTAACGGCGCTGGGGTGTACGGCCCCAAATCAGGGTAATTACAGGTTTACCTTGTACTTTTCGCAGTAATTGTTCTAGTCGCCAAAACATCCATAACAGAAAGGGAAATAAACCATAACTAAGCAAACGTAAGGGTAGTGAGTAACCCCAAGCACTAGATAGGATATTAACTAGGGCATGACAAATTACAGAATTTAGCCAAGCCCTAAAAATGAACTTAGTGTCTTGATTTAACCGATTTTTAGACGAAATATAGATTCCCAACGCATATCCCCAAGGCGCAGAGAACATAGCATGGACAGGCGTGCCGATAGTACGGTCAAGAATTGATGCTGTACCGTGGAAAAGGTAAATCCAATTCTCTTCGGCAGTGAATCCAAGGGTAACGGCTATGGTAAAGAGGAAAACGGTAGAGGGGAGTAATCGATACGTGCGTTGTAGATAGCAGGTTGGAAACACAACGGCTGCTAACTTGCAGCTTTCTTCAATTGAACCTACTTCGACAAGCTGCCGTAAGCCTACACCAAAAAGCGTAGACGCGCAGCGGCTTGGCGGTAGACATCCATTGCTCTGATACCAGCCTAAAACCCAATTAGCTACAATTTCAAAAATCCATTCGAGGCTAAGGGCTAAGATACCAGATATTGCCCCGATGATAAAGAACATCAGCAACTTTAGCAGAGGTGGGGCAAATGGAACTTGACAATAGTAGTAGCCTAGCAGCAGCAAGGGTGGCATTGCTGCCCACAGCAGGAGAGAAAAATCAACCACTCACCTGAGCAATGACTGTGCGGTGACGGTGGGTATTGTTGGTGATACTGGGAGTTTGGAAACCTGCCTCAACAAAAGCTTGCTCAATGTCAAAAGCGAAATATTCATCTAAATATGGTTCAGTACTTTTGAGCAACGTCAAAATGTAGGCTGGCATTTTTTGGTAAACTTCAGAATTAGGATTCATGTCCATGATTGCCAAGTAGCCACCAGGACGCAGAACGCGCCGCATTTCAGCAAAAATCTGTCGAGTTGCTGACTGGGGTAATTCGTGGCACATCAGAAAAATTGAGACTAAATCAAATGAGGCATCGGGTAGCCCCGTAGATTCAGCTTGGGCATGAAGCCAGTTTATTTTAGCTTGACGTTGTTGGGCGCGGTAATTGGCAACAGCTAGGAAGTAGGGAGATAAGTCCAAGCCGATAATTTTAGCTTGAGAATAAACTGCTTGTAGGGCAAAAGTACTCAAGCCAACACTACACCCTACATCTAAGATATCTTGCAGCTCGTTAGGGATTTGGCTTTTCAGGATATTGTGGTAACTTTGGCGCAGCATGGGATCGCCTTGCGCTTCTTCAGCGCCGTCCCAAATCTTAGCGTGGACAGCGTAAGCAGCAGGTTCTACCTCAAAAGCAGCTTGCCAACTGAGATTTCCAGTTTCGTAGGCATGGAATGAAGTAACGTAGTAATCGGGGTAGGAAAGCTGAGGATTTTCTATTTGAGTTAGATCAGTCTTCCAGTCACGCGCCTGTAGTGTCTCGACTTCTTGCGTCCAAGGTACACCAATTTTCTCGGCACGTTTAATCATCATTTGACGGGCTTGATGCTTGGCTAGATTAGCTAAAGGCTTGATTGCCAGTACGCCATTTACCAAGCGGGAACCGAAGCCAAGATTAGTGTTTACAGCAGCAGTCATAAATCAGTTTGCATTTAACAGCCTTTTCTACTTATGACATACTTGCTGGACGGCAGTCTATGGGAATGGGGAATTGGGCATGGGGCATTGGGAGATGAAGGAGATTAGGAACAAAGAATAA
>CAZZZY010000485.1:0-5265 GCA_964658545.1 uncultured Acetobacteraceae bacterium
CAATTCGTAATTTGTAGTAGAAACTTGTAATTCACCTTCTAAAGAAGTAACTTCCCAGTGGGTTTGTTCTCCCTCGCGCCAAAAACGCAATGATACATTAGCGTCTCCCACGGTTAGATTTATCAGTTCTAAGTCTGGTAAGCACTCTGGAAGATTTGGCTGTACCTTTAACTTTTTTTGTGGTGCATCAGCTTCGAGTCCCAAGATGCTGCGAATCAGTAAGAAAATCGAACCAGCTGCCCAAGCTTGGGGTATATTGGCATCTGGATAGGGGACGGGAAAGTTATCTTCTCGACGTTCAATTCCCGCAAACAATTCAGGCATCCGCCCAGCCTGAAAATAACTAGCAGCAGCAAAAATCCCCTCAGCAATTAGGTTAGCTTCCTTGTGGTAGCCGTATCGCTTTAATCCAGATGCGATGATTGAGTTATCGTGCGGCCAAACACTTCCCCTTTGATAGCTAATCGGGTTATAACCTTGATTTTTCGCCGAAAGAGTCCGCACACCCCAACCACACCACATATCTGGTTGAAAAAGTCGCTCAACAACCTTTTTCGCCCTTTCTTGGGGTACAATACCAGACCAGAGTAGATGCCCAGGATTTGAGGCAATAGACTTAATTTGTTGCTTGTTGTTATCTAAACCAAGACAGTAAAAGCCTTCCTCTTCCATCCAGAATTTTTCATTGAATCGTTGATAAAGTAACTCTGCTTTTTGGCGTAAATTTTTCGCTGGTTCTTTTTCTCCCCACACCTCATAAATTAAAGCTGCTTTGAGCCAAGCATCGTAAACATAACCTTGGACTTCACACAAAGCTATTGGCGGCTCAACTAACTCACCATTGGGGTAAACTATTGCATCACCAGAATCTTTCCAGCCTTGATTGCGTAATCCGTGACTAGAACGAGTTAAATACTCAACAAACCCATCATTATCAAAATCGCCATATTTATCAATCCAAGTTAGTGCCTTTTCTAATGGCGATCGACATTCATTAAGCATACTGAGGTTAGCGTTCCAGCTATAAGTCTCAGCTAGGGTAATAATCCAAAGAATAGTAGTATCTACCGTTCCATAATAAGGAGTGTACGGGAGTTTATTGAGTTTAGTTAATTCGTCACGCCGCAATTCATGCAGCATCTTTCCCGGTTGGGCATCGCGCCAATCATCTAACTCAGTTGCTTGTAACTGAGCCAACCTGACAAGTGTACCACGAGCAAATTCGTGGTAAACCGCCATTGTTTGCAAGCTGGCAATAATTGAGTCGCGACCGAAAACAGCCATAAACCAGGGAATACCAGCAGCCGGCATCCAAAATTGATGACCATTATCATCTACCTGAATTCGCAACGCTCCCATATCAGCGATCGCTTGCTGATAAAATCCTTGAATCTCTGCATTAGGCGAGTGCGTTCCACCTGCCATAGGCAATCGTAACTTTGTCGCATTAGTTAGAAATTCATCCCTTACCTTTCCGGCTTCTGTAGTGTGAGACACAGCACAAGTTTGTTGAGGTTTGAAGAGATCCCCATTTGCTAAACCTGTAAAGTTGATACAGGTGTGCCATGTTTTGCCAGTAGGAATGACAATATTAAACATCAAACGCCCGTTAGCATAGCTTGCTTCGGAAGTGGAACAAACTGGCTCAGTTACGATGCCTCGGACAAAAGAACTGCTACGGTACTTGGTAGTAAGTACCCCATCTTTCCATACTGTTTCAGTATTGCCCCGCATCACGATATTCTTTGCTTTCACCTCAAAAATATCTGCAAAGTCGGAACGAATCGCCAACATCAGTTGAAACTCAACTTGTTCTGAGTGATAGTTGGTGATGTCGATATCTTCGTGCATCCCTCCTACAATGTCGCGCCTGATGGTTATAAACAAACTACCATTCGGTAAATTCCCGTTGACAGTAGAGAGTTGTGGATTAGTGAACTGATAAATAGCACAATGATGATTGATATTGCTAGAAGCTAGTAGTAAGAGTCGGTAACGATTAAGAGAAATTTCGTAGTAAGAAATTACGCGTGTGTCACGAACAAAAAAACCTTGTGCTTGATTATCGTCTATGGAACCATCACTAGCTGTTACAAGAAATGAGGAACCATCGTTAATTGTTATTAAACCAGGGTTGACAGTAACTTGTGGAGGCATGAGAGGCAGGGGGCAGTGGGCAGGGGAGAAAAATTGACTGAATTGAGTGCTGAGGAGCTAGGGCGATTTTCGTGATTCTGGCATCACTTTAGACGTTTTTAAGAATGAATGCTTCTAGCCATTGGAATAATAAATATCTCTACCGGAAGAACTAGGACTTACCCAGTTCAGGGCAAAAAGGAAGCGTTGCTGGGTGAAGAAACCCTAAGTGGAGACTGTCTAAGTATAGAGTTCGGTTAATTTGTGGCCAATTGAGAGTTTAAGTTTAAACGCAGAGGGGCGCAGAGGATAGCGCAAAGGAGCGCAAAGTTTGTTTGAGTCGATTTGCTACAAAGTTAGGCAAGGCTGTACTAAGCCTTTATTCCACTAGCTTTGCGTTGGCACTGTTTCTTGCTTCACAAATCTTCATCAAAATTCTATTCCGATATATCGTATATTAGAGAAAGTTGATTTGAGATTTACTTATGTTTAGACACTTTCGTTCACGGTTTGGCGCACCTGCATGGGCAGGAGTTAATGAAGACGATTCATTGCTTTTCAGGTCTTGGTTTGCGCATGGTAGGCATCATGGTAGAGACCATGACAAACACTTTGGTAATGAAATGTTTGGTCGTGGTTGGGGAGATGAACATCGGACTCGTCGGGGTGACATCAAGTTCATCCTGCTGGAATTGTTATCCGAACATCCTAGTCATGGTTACGACCTGATTAAAGAGATGGAAACTCGTTATGGTGGTTTCCGTCGCCTCAGTCCTGGCTCAGTGTATCCAACACTCCAATTGTTGGAGGAAGGGGGTTATCTCAAGAGCGCCCAGGAAGGTGGCAAGCGGATTTACACGATTACCGATGAGGGTAGACAATTATTGGCAGAACGTACCCAACAAGAAACTTCAGATACTCCTTGGGATACCTTCAAAAGTTTTGTGACAGGTAAGCCTCAAGAGTTTATTGAGTTGCGGAACGCTGCAACAGAATTGGCTGCTGTGGTGATGCAGGTTGCTCGTAGTGGCAATATGGAGCGAATAAATCGGGTGCGTGAGCTTTTAGAGCAAGTTAAACGGGAGATTTACGCGATTCTGGCTGAAAAATAAGTAGAGAGGCAAATTTTTGCATCTCTACTGTCAAGATTGTCAGATTTTGTGCCTATGAGTTAGAAGCGATCGCACTTAAATCTTCTTCAATAAGTGAGTTCAGCAATGTCCACAACTGCAAATCAGTGAAATCTGGAATTGCCATAAATGCGCCGACTTCCTGCAAAACTTGCGGATCGTGGGTGGACGCTATACCAATAGTGCGGATATCTGCGCCCACCGCCGCCCGAATTCCAGAGGGAGAATCTTCTAATGCGATCGCTTCCTCTGCTGAAATCGCCAATTTATTCAGAGCGGCTTGGTAGGGTGCAGGGTCAGGTTTACCTGCAATACAATCATCCGCTAAAACAACTGTATGGAAAGCTTCTTTGATTCCCAAAACTTTTAGCATAAATTCTGCATTTAATCTAGGGGCATTAGTTACTAATACCCGTTTCAACTGATGTGTCTCTGTCCATGCTAGTAGTTCACAAAATCCATTCAATGGTTTGAGATTAGAGGCGAGTTTGCGAAAAAGCGCCTCTTTTTCGTCTGCAAATTTCTGCCCTTCTGCGATTGATAATTGTGGCAAAATGTCCTTAACAATTTCTGGATTTAACCGCCCGCTAATTCGGGATTTATAAAATATTTCGTCAATTTCGATGCTGTAATTTGACAGCATTTCCTGCCAAGCTAGGTAGTGTATGGGGTCAGTGTTGACAATAGTGCCGTCAAGGTCAAAAAGAATTGCAGCTAGCATGATTTTTTGGTAAAATGTAAATAATTGTTAACTTAATTTAAATAGTTTACATGGTTTTTTCGTCCTCAGCGATCGTTCCTTCGTCAATACAGGGCAAAAAGCTATAAATTAATCTGCTAAATCCTAAAATCTATACTGGATAAGCCATGTATTGGCAGACAGATAGAACTTCTCAACAAACTGCCGTATTTGATAACCTTCTGTGTAAGCAAATGCTAGCCGCTACAAATTTTTTTCGCGTTGATGATTTACTGGTGCAGATTTACAACTCTGAAGTCGAAATGGCCGAGGATGTTGCCGAAATCGCCCAAAAGCATTTACAGCAAGTTCTCAAACAACAGGATATAGCTGCTGTATTGTTGGCAACAGGAAACTCCCAACTCAAATTTCTCGATGCTTTGATTGCATTGGGTGGTGTAGATTGGTCACGGATTATTCTGTTCCATCTAGATGAATATTTAGGCATTACTGCTGACCATTCTGCGAGTTTCCGGCGCTATATGCGAGAACGTGTAGAGAAGCGGGTTACTCCTAAGCAATTTCACTATATAGAAGGTGATGTATTGCAACCAATAGCAGAGTGCGATCGCTATACTAAACTATTGCAAGCACAACCACTAGACTTATGCTGTCTTGGTATTGGCGAAAATGGACATTTAGCTTTTAACGATCCATCAGTAGCAAATTTTCAAGATCCTTATAGCGTAAAGCTAGTGAAACTGGATGCGGTGAACCGTCAGCAACAAGTAAGCACAGGTCACTTTCCGAATCTAGAAACTGTCCCACAGTATGCTTTTACTGTCACCATCCCAGCGATTTGTTCAGCTAAAAAAATTATCTGTCTGGCTCCAGAAAAACGTAAAGCGAATGTGGTAAAACAAATGTTGCAAGGAGCTATAAGTACAGACTGTCCGGCTTCTATTCTCCGTCAACAATCCCAAGCGACGTTATTTTTGGATGTCAATTCTGCTAGTTTGCTTTCTTGAACTTCTCTCGAATTCTCAGAGGATGTTTTAAAAGTTTTTGGTGATGTATCAAAAATCAAGCTCGTAGAATTCACTATGGTTTTTTGTTAAATGTTTCTAAAGAAAATCAGAATATTAACGTGAGTCGGTGCTAATACTTCAAGCTATATTAAGAAATTTAAATGTAGGGTGCGTTGTCGCGTAGCGCAACGCACGCACCGTCAACGATTCAAGGTGCGTTAACCGGAAATTATATTACAATACGCTTGGGTTAAGCATCTCTTTCTTGTCTCTGCGTCGCGCCAGTTGCTAC
>CAZZZY010000486.1:0-5258 GCA_964658545.1 uncultured Acetobacteraceae bacterium
TTTCATGAATCTGCAACCTACCCAAGATTTACGTAACTAGGGCATCTATCTTCTGTCATGGGAGTCAAGAGTCAAAAGTGGGAGTTTTTTGGATTTATTTCAGACCCCAACCAGAACGGGGTGACACTTCGATTATCTGTGAATGTTCCTTGGGTTTTTCGGCAAGTTCGCGTAGAGGCTTTTCATCGCGCGACACGATTGTTAAGTTAACTGATTATTCACAAGCACGAAAGTCATCAGTGACTCTTAGAGGTTGTTTGAAAAGTCTAATTTAATACCAGCACCACATCTATTTTGAGAACCATAGTTTTAAAAGTAGTGGGAGCATCTTGCTCTCTGCTCTTGGTAGCGGGCTGTCCGGCCCGCACTACTCCTTCTTTTCAAAATGGACGAGGTTTACAAACCAAAACGCTAGTGTGGAGAATCATTGCCATATCATCAGCGGTGGGAGTTGCAAGATTCAAGGATTCTGCTGGTTCTGAGACTGTTTTGACTAATTCAAAGCTCAATGTGCCGTCAGTATTTACCTTGGCATTAATCAATATCATGTCGGGTGTGACAGAGGCAATGGCTGCTTCTGGCCCCTCAGACAACGTAATCAGTGCTTTTGCCTGGGTATCTTCGTAGTAAAATTTAAATTCTTCTTGCTTGTATTTGGGATTGAGGGGTGCAGCAGTGCCACATAGAGCGGCAGCCAAAAAGGTAATAGCCATTGGTGAACCGTTAGTCATGGCAATGGCAATGCGTTCTCCCCGTTTCAATCCCAAGCTGTGGAGTTGAGATACCAGTCCAACCACATTTTCGCGCAATTGCTGATTAAGTTAGCGATCGCCCCCCAGGTGTAACTAGGGCTGGATGATTGTCTTCCCCTGCTAAAAGCTCAAATAAGTTCATTAGTTTTTCTGGTCTGTCAACAGATAATTCAATCAGTTTTAAGAATAAAGTACAACGCCACGGGTAAATAACATTTAGCCCGGCTTCCTCAGTATTTATCTGATATAGTGATATTTATTACAATAAAGTTTTTACTTACTATCATTGACAAATAAATAACTTAATCATAGCTTAAAGGGTGTGCAGGTACATAAATATTAGAATTAGATCAGTTTACATACCCTAAACAAGTTCTTATGAGTCCTATAAAAATTACTATGTTAGGCGAAAGCTTGGAGCGGCAAGGTGGGATAGTTTCTGTGCAAAAGCTCATCCTTGAAGAAGCTACTTCTGATATTAAATTTACGCATATTACTACTTTACCTAATGGCTCTGCTCCCCAAAAATTATTAGTGTTTGTGCAGGCAATAGGGGAGTTATTTTGGAACTTATTAAATAAAAAAGCCGACTTGATTCACATTCATGTTTCAGAGAGGGGTAGTGCTTTTCGTCACTCAATCACTAGTGTTATTAGTTGGCTATTTCGAAAACCACTGATTATTCATACTCATAGTGCTGAATTTCATTTGTTTTACTGCGATCTTCCGAAATTTCTCAAGCAATGGCTCAGTTGGTCGTTTCGCAAGTGTACCCATTTTATTGTTTTATCAGATAGCTGGAAAAAATTCTATATAGAAAATCTTGGTTTGAAGCCAGAGCAAGTTATTGTTCTTCCTAACGCAGTAAGAATTCCCGCCGAAATCCCGCAGCGTTTAGATTCTAACGAGGTATTTTTCTTATTTCTAGGTCGTATTGGTGAACGCAAAGGTGCATTTGATTTAATTCATGCATTTGCTTCTATACCGGCTGAAGAGAAAAGTAAAGCAAAGTTGGTGATTGCGGGGGATGGAGATGTAGAAAAAGCTCGTAGTTTGATTCAAACTCTAAATCTCATTGACTACATCACTATTTTTGACTGGGTAAACCAAGAAAAACGCGACGAGCTTCTAGCTAAAGCTGATGTATTTGTTTTACCTTCTTACAACGAAGGTTTGCCTATGGCACTACTAGAAGCAATGAGTTGGGGTTTGGCTGTTATAACTACTAGAGTAGGAGGAATACCTGAAGTAGTTACTCAAAACCATAATGGTTTATTAATTAATCCGGGTGAGATTAAACAGTTATCAGAGGCAATGGAATCTTTAATTTCAGATAAAAATTTGAGAATGTTTCTTGGAAATAATGCACGGATAAGAGTTAAAGACTTGGATATCAATAATTATCTTGCATCTTTAAAATACATTTATGCATCAGCCGTAGCTTAAGATATATATTGTGAAGGTAGGTAATTGATTAACCATCATCTTGTCTAAACTAAGTAGCTAGGTACAATTAAAGCGAACTACGTAAACTTACGTAAAGCACCAGAAACGCTTTGAATATAAGCTTTTAAGCGATTTACATTTCTTAATCTAGTTGTGTTTTTAGCGCCCACCTACTTAGACAAAAAGGAAATATTGAAGAAGGCAGCTATGCTGAGGGCAGAGGGCAGAAGGAACTTTTTCGTTGGGGATTCAGACCCCAACCAATTGTAAGTACCGTATAGACGGTGGGGTTTTATACCCAAGTTCGGTTCGGTCACAGGCAGAGGGAGGAGGCAGTATTCCCTTCTGCCAACTGAGCCTCCAGCATAGCTGCCTTTCTTGATAATGCAAATGAAAACTTTCCCTGAAATGAAGTTGTTTAATACGAGAATCCATAAAGTTAAAGTACAAGAATTAATCGATTATTTAGTAGAATCAGTAAAAACTCCGAAAAAGACAATTGTAGAATATGCAAATATCAGATCGATGAATTTAGCATACGAAAAATCTTGGTATAGAGATTTTTTAAATAATGCTGATTTAGTATTTTGCGACGGATTTGGTGTACTATTAGGAGCTAAATTAAGCGGTTATTCTGTACAATCTGCACATCGGATGATTTTTGCTTCTGAGCCAATCAAACTTTCTCGATCTGCGATCGCAGTTTTATCAAAAAGCTAGCTTCAAATATACAGCTTCCTGAAAAAGTGTTGCGATTGCCTATAATAATATCATTATCGTACATTAAAGCGGTTAAAATCCCTGTATGTTCGTGTAGCCTGCTGTAGGTAAAAAGTCTTTAAGTCGGTTGGCTCAAATAAACCTAACTATGTAACTAAATGTGAAATATTCAAAACCCTTGCGATTGCTTCGCTTCTCTAAGAGACGCTCCGCGAACGCTGCGTTTGCAATTACACATAACATAGTTGACGGCAGAAATAAAAAGTTAAGATTAACTAAATAGCTAATCTAAACCGCGTCTACCATTACTAGCAATCATAAAAATCTTTTTAACAGATAAACCTATTAATAAAATATGGATCGTCGGAATTTTCTAAAGTATGTCACTTTAGCAGGATCTAGTTTTGCCTTAACTAGTTGTGTTCAAGGCAAAAATTCCAAATTGCAGGGTGAGATGCTTCCCTCAGCATCGCCTGTGGCTGTAAATGAACCTCTCAAGGTGGGATTTGTTTATGTGGGTTCTGTGGGTGATTTTGGCTGGACTTGTGCCCATGATTTAGGCCGCAGAGACATGGAAGCCAATCTTAACGATAAGGTAAAAACTACCTTTGTCGAAAATGTCAACGAAGGTGCTGATGCTGAAAGGATGATTCGCCAACTAGCATTAGATGGTAACAAGTTGATTTTTACAACTTCCTTTGGGTACATGAACCCAACCATTAAAGTTGCCAAAGACTTTGGTGATGTTATCTTTGAACACTGTGCAGGATACAAACGTGCTGCGAATGTTGGCACTTATCTAGGACGCTTTGAAGAACCGCGTTACTTAACTGGTATGATTGCTGGCAAGATGACAAAATCAAATGTAGTTGGTTTTATTGGCGCATACCCAATTCCAGAAGTAATTCGGGGAATCAGTGCATTCACTCAAGGAGTGCGGCTAACAAATCCCCAGGCAAAAGTTAAGGTACTTTGGGTACAAGGTTGGTATAATCCAGCCAAGGAAAGAGAAGCGGCTCAAACTTTGGTCAATTTAGGGGCAGATGTACTGACACAGCATACCGACTCTGGTGCTGTTGTCCAATTAGCTGAAGAAAAAGGCATTTATGCTTTTGGTTATAACACTGATATGAGTAAGTTTGGTCAAAAAGCCCACCTGACATCAGTTATTAACAAATGGGGCAAATTCTATACAGATAAAGCCTTGGCTGTAATGAGTAATACTTGGAAATCTCAAAACGTTTGGGATGGCATTGGTGAAGGAATGGTGGATATTTCACCGATGAATCAGGCGATTCCGGCGGATGTACAACAACTGGTTAATGCGAAGCGCGATGAGTTTATTCAGGGGACTGCACACCCTTTTGATGGCCCGGTGAAAGACCAAAAAGGGGTGGTGCGAGTACCAAGAGGTAAGGTGTTGGAAGATCGGGGACAACTGGCAATGGATTGGTATGTTGAGGGAATTGAAGGGTCAATTCCCAAAAAGAAATCTTGACATCTCCTCCTTTTTCTAAAAGGAGGATTCTAAACTGATATTGCTACGGGGACTGAAAGACCCCTCCGCAATGTTTACTAATTGATCTATCAATTAGTTTTGGCACTGTCGAAATACCCTACTCACCTCGACTAGATAAAACTTGCTGTATGACTACTTTTTCTAAAAGAAATTTTTTAGTCTTGATGTATCCTTCTTTTAATAGGAGAGAAGCGACTTGACTCCCAGGATATTAACGATCTTACAGGCATTACAGTCACTATGCTCTGCCTTTGATTAACAGAGTTTTTGTATTCTGAATAAATTGTGCAACACAAATTTACAATCCTAATCGTCTAGCAAACTCATCAACGCTTGAATTTCAACGTCTTGCGGCTCTGATAATTCACACTGTAACTTTAATAATTGATTCTGTAATGCTTCTACTACGTAGAGCATATTAGATTCTTGTGCAATTTTTAGCTGATTTTCTTTAATTTTGATTTGTTGAAGCAAGGCGGTTTCAACATGAATTGAATTGTAATGTTGAGCAATCATAGCTTTACATTTCTTATCAATACTATTGAGTGGAATCAAATTTACTATCTATGTATTATTCCATACTTTTTTCATTTCTGATGATTTAATCGTTATTACTCGTAGTGTTTAGGGTATGGCAGGTTTAACTAAGTTTGGGTGTTGAAGTCCCCTGTCTCTATAGACAGCAGGTTTTGTGTCGGGGTTAAATCCCCGTTATAAAACGTAATTGCTCCCTTCGTAGCAGTAGCGAGTCCGCGTACTCTTACAGAGAAGCAAGCTACGCGCAGCGTCTCGTAGAGAGCGTCATTGCGAATTGCGAATTG
>CAZZZY010000487.1:0-5256 GCA_964658545.1 uncultured Acetobacteraceae bacterium
ATTACTTATTACTTATTTAATTATTGAGATGTGGTGAGAAATCCGGGATTGGCTTATAGCTAGGTTTTACAATCATATTTTGGCGATGCCTGCGGCGGGCTGTTTGGTGTCGCCAGCAATCAAAAGCGACAGCCAAAAGCCTGAAACAATGTATTTACGTTAATACACAAGATAGTTCTTTTGTACAGTGCGTAAGTCCTATGTAAAAAGCTTAAAATGCTGCTGTACAACAAAAACAGGCATTATTTTTAATTTTAATGTTTATTGATTTCATGTCACCTGCACCAGTTTGCAGGGACTACCCACGTTTCGAGAAAAGATTCATCCCAGACAGTGCAACCTGAGCCAACGATGGCAGTAATTGAGGTTTGAGCAACCTGTCATCGAAAACACTCATCCGTCGTGCATTTTCTTCTAAACAAGTTGAAATCAGCTTATTGATATTAAATCCTTCTAAGAAAACACTGGCTTCAGTGGCTGAGAAGCCATTATCACTACTTTCTGCGCTACGATTAACCACACCCATTAATCGCTGAACAGCTCTGCCGTAATATAACAGTGTATGGGTAGAGCGAAACAATGGGGCTCCTTGACCTCTGCTGGAGAGAAGATAAGCTACCCAGTTCACGAAAAACACGATATGGCGTGTTTCGTCTTGCAGCAGGCGATCAAATATATTAAACATTGGTTCTGGTAGGAAAGCAGACTGACGAGCTATTTTAAATAACCCAAATCCTAAAAATGCATCCAGACATTCACCATAACCAAAATCAATAAAGGCTTGCTCAATATTTTTCGGCAGTTGAGCGGGAGGACGCCCAGGAACTTCAATGCCATAGTGTTGAATCATATACTTAAATAGCCGACCATGAGCAGCTTCTTCTTCTCCCATTAGAGCAACTGCTTCTTGCAGCAGTGGATCGCTGATCATTGGTAAATAGGCTGCAATTTTTTGTCCAGCTTCTAGTTCAGTATTGAGGGCTTCTTCCCAAAAGGGAATTTGCTGCAACCGTTCAATATCTGAGCCTTCGAGTTTGGGCCACATGAGTTTTTCAGGCTCCATATCCTGATGGCTTTCCATAAAGCTGCGACAAAACAATTCTTTATGAGCTGGGGAACCAATCTTCATTATTTTTAAGTTACCTTGTCTTGTAATGTGTTAAATGTTTACTTTGTAAAAAACAGTTAAATATCCTTCTTCCGCACTCTTCTACTTCTACTCAGGGTTTAGAAAATTGAGTGGTAGGGCTTGACTGACACCGAGATTTGAGTTTGAAAAAGCGCAGAGCGATTGTGGCCAGTCTGGGGATGAGTTGCAGTTGAAGAAGCTGTTGATCGAAGATGCTCATTCGATGAACGTTTTCTTTTAAGCAGGTAGACAAGAATAACTACTGAATATTTTTTTTTGCAACACAACCCTTCACAGGATACCCCGACTCATGACATTTCTCAAGGGAGCAATGCTCCAAAGTTAGGTAGGTGCGATTCGTTGTCTAGAAATCAAGCCCAGAAGGGTTCTGAAGGATTAGCCGCAGGGTGATGATCCCTGACAACTTAATGACAATGTAGGTGCAAAACCTACCATCCAGGTGCAGGATTGAAAGCACTTTCCCTACGGTAGCGACTAGCCATCAATCCGGAAAGCGGGAATGAAAGGTGGCTCTACTGATAGCCTAAATTGGTATCCATCAAGCATAGTATCCATGAGTAAAGCGATCGCTATAAGGCTTCTAAAAAACTTTTTGGTTTACTGAATAAGAAAGTCGCCCTGGTGGGGTGCGTAACGCTAGCCTGCGCGATCGCTGACACCCCCTACGCGTATTTCAGAAGTCTTTTTTTGTACAATTGAATATGATACATTAGTTTTTTTAGATACTGTGAACTTTTTTATTGGTTGTGCTGTTTGGGCATATAAAGGTTGGGTGGGCGAACTCTATCCCCAAGGCACTCGCACTGGCGACTTTCTCCATCTTTACAGTCGTCGCTTCACCACTGTAGAAGGTAACACCACCTTTTATGCCGTGCCTAACCAAGAAACTGTAACGCGTTGGGCTGCCGAAACACCAGCAGGTTTTGAATTTTGCCTGAAATTACCACGGGATATTACTCATCAAGGATTGCTAAAACCTTATATTCCGGCGGCTTTAAAATTTCTGGAGGAGATGCGCCCTTTAGGGAAGCGTCTTGGCCCAATATTTGCCCAGTTACCGCCTAGTTATTCACCTATATTACTTGATGATTTGACCAACTTTTTGGAAGCTTGGCCGCGCACAGACGCACCTCTAGCGCTGGAAGTTCGGCATCCCGACTGGTTCAGGGAACCCCATGCTAGTAATTTGACAGTGATTTTAGAAAAGCTAGGTGTAGGACGGGTATTGTTAGACTCGCGCCCCATCTACGCTGGAGATGATGACCCCCAATTACAATCAGAACGGCGTAAGCCCAAATTACCGTTGCAATTGAGTGTGACAGCACCTTTTACTCTGATTCGATTTATTTCTCATCCAAATTTATCAGTGAATCAGCCATTTATGGAAGAGTGGGTAAGGCAGATTCAGCAATGGTTACAGATGGGAGTGCGAATTTATTTCTTTGTTCATTGTCCTATAGAAGCGCGATCGCCTAACACAGCGCGTCACTTCCAACAGCTATTAGAACAGAGTCATACACCAGTTCCACCCCTACCTTGGAATAATCTTGAGCATCCTCCCAATCAGCTTAGTTTATGGTCTTGAAAGGCAGGATGTAAGGTAAAAAGTAAAAAGTAAAAAGTAAAAAGATAATCCCCATAAATAAATTTAAGGGAAATGATTAAGGACGTATTGTTTCTCGCGTTATGCGTCTCGTAGACGCATAGCGGCTTCTCGGAGAGTAACAAATGTTTTTACTTTCAAATTATGTTTTTGTTGTAAAACATTAGTTTTAAATACTTTTATAAAATACCCAAAAGTATCTAACTGCACAAATTGGCTATGATAAATATTTTCACTAACTGGCAATATATGAGCGCGCAACTTATGACTGTTAAAGATTCTAAGGATAATCTTCCGGCGATTTGATAAATAATTTGAGATTCGGCAAATAAATTAGTGAGATGTATGTTATGGTTTTTATAGGAATCAAAAAAGTAAAAGCACAAAAAGACTTCAAGACAAGTTTGAGGCAAGCTCAAGAAAGTTTTTTTGCTCTGGTAAGTCCCCTTCAATTCGCTACATCTTTTGCTAACAAAAATCTAAAACTAGATTGAGTAGGATAGTAGCCTTTGTAACAACTTGAAGTCAATCAAAATTTATCTGGGTATGAGCCAATAAGAGTTGGCTAACCTAGCTAGAGCATTATCCCCCAAAGGCAATTACTCTTGGAGTCTGGGAAGAAAGACTCTTAGTACAGCCTGACAAATCCATAGAAATACAGAATATTTACGAACTTAGTCTTACGGAAGCAAACATTTTCAACTGCGGGCTAAGTTGAAGCAGTTGCTGACTTTTGGAACGAAAACTTCAAGCAGAATGGTGTCGTTCCACAATTTTTAGGAATTAACCATACTGTCAAAAGTCATCAAGATACAGCAGATTGCAACAGGCGTGAGGTACAGATGATTTTAAGTGTGCCCCTACCTGTGTATGTGTACTTCATTTACCTGAAAAATGCTGTATTGTCTCAGCCAGAGTATTAGGGATTGCCTGTGCAGGCATTATAGTACTGCACCTATAGCTATCACTTACTTTTAGGCTGGAATTTATCCTGCTGCATCAATCACGAAATGAGAAGCGCTATAGAGGTTCTTGGCGACTTGACATCTGCAAAATCACAGAAGTTGCAGTGACCATTTAGAGTGGATTGCAATTTGGTTGGTTGTGTGGTTCAGGGAACAAATCTGCGTTCATTGGAATTCCTGCTGCAACCACTCTTGAGGCTTGAGCAACCATTTGGGATTCTGTTACAACAACTGACAATGCTGAAGTCAAAGTTTTAAAGGCTTCGTTATTAGGAGATGGAGATTTCTCTATCCCTTGAGCTATCGCTTTGTGGGTAAATATTTTCTGATTTCAACTGTTTTTGTCGGGGTGCGATGTCTAGCGACAAGTTGCTACACGTCAACGCCAACAGGCTCTACTTCCCTACGCCCCAAGGGTGAATATCTCATATCAAGCTTCCGACGCTTTAACGGAACCCGTTAATGAAGCTTTAGAAACGCCCCAAGGGTGAATATCTCATATCAAGCTTCCGACCCATCAATTAAATCATTGTAGGAAAACACAACCATGACTGACGAAAAGATTAGACAAATAGCTTTCTATGGTAAAGGCGGTATTGGTAAATCTACCACCTCTCAAAACACCCTAGCAGCAATGGCTGAAATGGGTAAACGCATTCTGATTGTCGGTTGCGATCCCAAAGCTGACTCTACCCGTTTGATGCTACACAGCAAGGCTCAAACAACTGTTCTTCACCTGGCTGCTGAACGTGGCGCAGTAGAAGATATAGAACTCCATGAAGTGATGCTTAAGGGTTTCCGTGACGTTCTTTGCGTAGAATCTGGTGGTCCAGAACCCGGAGTAGGTTGTGCAGGTCGTGGTATCATCACCGCCATCAACTTTTTGGAAGAAAATGGTGCTTACCAAGACCTAGACTTTGTATCTTACGACGTATTAGGTGACGTTGTGTGCGGTGGTTTCGCTATGCCTATCCGCGAAGGTAAGGCACAAGAAATCTACATCGTGACATCAGGTGAAATGATGGCGATGTACGCTGCTAACAACATTGCGCGTGGTGTTCTCAAGTATGCTCACACTGGTGGCGTGCGTTTGGGTGGTTTGATTTGTAATAGCCGTAATACTGACCGGGAAATCGATCTCATCGAAACCTTGGCAAAACGCTTGAACACCCAAATGATTCACTACGTACCTCGTGACAACATCGTTCAACACGCAGAATTGCGCCGGATGACTGTTAACGAGTATGCACCTGATAGCAACCAAGCTAATGAATATCGGGCATTAGCTACAAAGATCATCAACAACAAGAATCTATCTGTCCCCACACCTATCGAGATGGAAGAGCTAGAAGAATTGTTGATTGAATTCGGTATTCTCGAAAGCGATGAAAATACCGCGATGCTGGTTGGCAAAACTGCTACTGAAGCACCCGTAAAGTAGCACCAACTAAATAATGGTTTAGGGTGGGCAGCAAAGCCCACCCTTTCCCCAATTTTTGCAGGAGATATAGCGGTTCTCAATTGCATAGAATACAGAC
>CAZZZY010000488.1:0-5246 GCA_964658545.1 uncultured Acetobacteraceae bacterium
CGCACCCTACAAATACCTAATTTTGTTCAATAATCAAATCGGATTCCTATAGTTGTTGCTGTAAATAACAGTAATAAATGTACTAATTGACGAAATTGAATCTTAAGAATAGACGCAGTTGAAATTCAATAGTTCTTTCGTTTTCCACAGGGGTTGTCTTTTGCCCTTGGCGTTGATGATTAAAATAAGGCATAAACAACAGAGTAAACTTACTCCCCTCCCCCTGCTTCTTCTGACCCGGATTGATCACCAGATTTTTCAAACAGAAGCTTTTTTGTCTAGAGGTCGTAGAGGCGGGTTGAGCGATATCTGAGTGAATGATTGATTATATCTGTCAACCCGCCCCTACTGCTTGTGAAAAATGCGGGCTGGTCATGAGGGGGCTTGCACAAGTGTGATAATTGGTGAAAAAATTGATCCGCGAGAGCCGAATCAGGTATTCTCATTTCGCAAGGGACGCACGAGGAAATCAGTGAAAGTTTTAGTTGTAGGGAATGGAGGGCGCGAACACGCTCTGGCATGGAAACTGTTGCAATCTAAGCAAATTGAGAAAGTTGTCTGTGTACCAGGGAATGGGGGCACAGCAAGTATGGAACGTTGCCAGAACTTGCCCCTAGCAGTAGATGATTTTGATGGCATGAGCCGATATGCTCTAGAGCATGGCATTTCTTTGGTGATAGTTGGGCCCGAAGTGCCCCTGTCTAAGGGAATCACAGATTACCTCCAAGATCAAGGATTGATGGTATTTGGCCCAGTCAGAGCCGGAGCGCAAATTGAAGCGAGTAAAGCTTGGGCAAAAGCCCTGATGCAAGAAGCAGGGATTCCGACGGCACGGGCTGCGGTATTTACTGAGGCAGCAGCCGCAAAATCTTACGTCAAATCTCAGGGAGCGCCAATTGTCGTCAAAGCTGATGGCTTGGCGGCTGGTAAGGGTGTGACGGTGGCTGAAACAGTTGCACAGGCAGAAAGTGCCGTTGATGCAATTTTTCAGGGACAATTTGGCAGTGCTGGTGAATTTGTTGTCATTGAAGAATGTTTAATTGGGCAAGAGGTGTCAGTTTTAGCGTTGACGGATGGGTTAACAATTCGACCCTTGTTGCCAGCTCAAGACCATAAGCGGATTGGTGAAGGCGATATAGGCGAAAATACTGGTGGAATGGGAGCATACTGCCCAGCACCCATAGCTACGCCAGAGTTGATGGCACGCATTCAAACAGAAGTGTTAGAAAGAGCGATCGCAACCTTACGAGCGAAAAGCATTGACTACCGTGGTGTACTGTATGCTGGGTTAATGATTGCACCAAATGGCGACTTGAAGGTTTTGGAATTTAACTGTCGCTTTGGCGATCCAGAAACCCAGGTGATTTTGCCACTGTTAGAAACACCTTTAGAAGAATTGATTCTAGCCTGTGTACAGCAACGATTAAGTGAATTGCCACCCATTGCTTGGAAAGGAGGAGCATCTGCCACTGTTGTTGCAGCTTCAGGTGGTTATCCAGGCGAATATGAGAGAGGCCTGATCATTACTGGCATTAGCGACGCAGAGGCAACAGGATCAACTGTATTTCATGCAGGTACAAAGTTGAACCAGCAACAAGAAATAGTGACAGATGGGGGTCGAGTATTAAATGTGACTGGAATTGGAGAAAATTTTGAGCAAGCGATCGCCCAAGCCTACGCTGCAATCAAATATATTCAGTTTGAGGGTATATATTACCGTAGAGATATCGGTCATAAAGTGGTAGGTGCGAAGCAGGGGGATTTAAGCCCCGACTGAAACGGAGCGGAGGCGGAGACACTCCGCTTCCGGGCTACGTCTTTTGGTTGGGGTCTTAAACCCTTTATTTGCGATAAGCGATCGCGTTATTTTGCTTGTTGAAAATGGTGTGCGGGTGATTCTTTCTTTTGATTCGCTCTGCTTCTTCTATCCCCAAGCAATCAATTTGGCGCGGTTCCTGGGATTGCTACTTTGGCACGAGATTAGAAGCCGCGCTTCTAATTGCCTCCCCGTTTTGCTGGCAGAAACAAAAAAAGGCTTGTGCCGACGCGAAAACCTTTTTAAGTTTATTTTGATTGTCGAATGCGTGGTAGTATACTACTCAAAATTATGAAATGAAAACTATGCAGAGTCTTGTCAGAATTTCAGTTTGTTTGTTATTTCCATTGACTGTATTGCAACCTCAACTAGCCCAGGCTGTTACGATAAAAAATTGTGGAAAGCTTCCATCTGTTGCAGTGGAAGACCTCAGAAATATTAAAGCAGGAGGTAATAATGGACAAGTCTATAATAACGCTGGTGGTCATGGAGGAAGCAAATTACCATCTATAGGTAAGGGACAGGAGTATAGAGAATATGATGTAGATGCTAATAATCCGAATGTAGGGAATCGTGGCAAGTACCGTTTTGTCGCACTGGTAACTCAAAATTCCGGTAAAAACGTGTATGACCCAATTTATTTTACTCAAAATCATTACCAAACTTTTTGTAAAGTGTAGCAGTCTTGACCTATTGTACTGTCTAAGTACAGCTTTGCGTAAAATCGTGGCGAATTGAGGCTGGAAATTTAAACGCAGAGGGACCATTGGTAAGCGCAGAGGTACGCCAAGAATTCGCTACGAATTAATGAAATGCTGTACTAAGGGATAAAGATGGCTTATAGGCGATTGTAACGGCTGTGTAGGGCTGTAGAAGGATTAATCGGCTGTGTAGGTAAAAATAAATTCCCTCACAGTTGTGGACATTCTGCGAGGGATATATTTATCACAAACATGATCTATTCGCTTTTAAACGCATTGTAAAAATTTGAAATTATAACTTCGATGCACTCACGATAGATATTCAATAGTCCTATAGATAGATAATCTGTTGTCGAGGTGAAAAGCTTTGTTGGCGCATCTAAAGATACAAGAAGTTCGCGCAGGTGTTGCCTTGATACAGTACTAGCTCAAAATCTTGACAGGTTAGATTTTTGTTAGACTACTCATCTGTGCGTAACCAATAGTTAAAAAAATCGGGTTTAAGGCGTTAATCCCCAACTGGATATCAAATCCGATGGCTGAAATGAGTTAAATTCGTTAAGACTACCTTACAGGAATATCCCCTGCACTTTTCCATTTCTCTCCCCTAACATGTTTGTCAAATTAACTGTTAATTTTTTAGTTGTTGGGCTTTATAACAAAGACTACTAACAACTTATTTAAGATGCTAAGTCTGTTAAAAACAATTCGAGATGCGATCGCAAGTTGGTGGTCGGAGTTCACTCTCCAGACTAAACTGCTGGCTGTAGCTACATTGGTGGTTTCCTTGGTGATGAGTGGTCTGACCTTCTGGGCTGTGAATACAATTCAGCAGGATGCGCGGATGAATGACACCCGCTTCGGGCGTGACTTGGGGTTGCTACTTGCTGCCAACGTTGCCCCCCTAGTGGCTGACAATAATCTCAGTGAGGTTGCCCAATTTTCTCAACGCTTCTACAGCAGCACCTCTAGCGTGCGTTATCTGCTCTACGCTGATGAAAGCGGGGAAATCTTTTTTGGCATTCCTTTTTGGGAAGCGGAGGTAGAAAACTCCCTCACCATTAAACGGCGAATACAATTGCCAGAAGATTACCCTGGTGATGGAGAAAAGCCGATGGTGAGGCAACACATGACCCCAGATGGGGTAGTCACCGATGTATTTATTCCTCTGATCGTCAATAAAAAATACTTAGGTGTATTAGCGATCGGTATCAACCCCAATCAGACTGCTGTCATCTCCACCAATTTTACCCGCGATGTCACCATTGCCGTTTTTATTACGATTTGGGTAATGGTAATTTTGGCAGGAGTGATTAACGCCTTAACCATCACTAAACCAATTAAAGAACTGTTGGTGGGGGTGAAGCAAATTGCTGCCGGGAATTTCAAGCAGCGCATTGATTTACCTTTAGGGGGCGAACTGGGGGAGTTAATTTTAAGCTTTAATGAGATGGCAGAGCGATTAGAGCGCTATGAAGAACAGAATATTGAGGAACTGACCGCAGAAAAAGCCAAGCTAGAAACCCTAGTTTCCACGATCGCCGATGGTGCTGTGTTAATTGATAACAATATGCAGGTGATATTAGTCAACCCCACGGCGCGGCGAATTTTTGGCTGGGAAACCGCAGATGTGGTTGGCTGCAATGTGTTGCATCACTTGCCGCCAGCAGTACAAATGGAAATCACTGGCCCATTGTCCGAAATGGCAGCTGGGGAATGCGAAAGCGCCGAATTCCGAATTTTTATTAACCAACCCACCCCGCGGACAATCCGCATTCTCTTAACAACAGTACTCAACGTGCAAAGGGAAAGTATCAAAGGGATTGCAATTACTGTCCAAGATATAACCCGTGAGGTGGAATTAAACGATGCAAAAAGCCAATTTATCAGCAACGTTTCTCATGAACTGCGAACCCCTCTATTCAACATTAAAACCTATATTGAAACCCTGCACGACTACGGCGAAGACTTAGCATTAGCAGAACGGCAAGAGTTCTTGCAAACAGTGAACCATGAAACCGATCGTCTAACCCGCCTAGTTAACGATGTTTTAGATTTGTCAAAACTCGAATCTGGTCGCCAGTACAACTTCGATGGGGTGGATTTAGCCCAAGCGATCGAGCAAACATTGCGTACTTACCAACTCAATGCTAAAGATAAAGGTGTTGAACTCCTTCAGGAAGTTGCTGCTAATTTGCCGTTGGTAATGGGTAATTATGATTTGTTAGTACAAGTGTTTGGCAACCTGATTGGGAATGCCCTTAAATTCACCAAAGCCGGTGGTAAAGTGACAATCCGCGCCTACCAACTAGATTTTAAGCCCAATCACACCCAATCTTCTCCAGTGCGCATTGAAATTTCCGATACTGGAATTGGCATCGCCACAGAAGACCAACACTCAATTTTTGAACGCTTCTTTCGCGTAGAAAACCGAGTTCACACCCTAGAAGGCACGGGTTTAGGATTATCGATTGTCAGAAATATCATCGACAGACATCGTAGTAAAGTTCATCTGGTGAGTGAAGTCGGCATTGGCACCACTTTTTGGTTTGATTTAGCTGCCTTTGAAGAAAAAGCGCCACCGATATAAGTTGAACCTATTGCTGAAGACACCCATTTAATATCGACACAAATATCTTGGTAATTATTAAATTGTATCTGGGTCGATATTTAACTCTCGCAATCTTGCTGCCAAACGTTCTGCTTTTTCAGCTTCTTGTTGTGCCCTT
>CAZZZY010000489.1:0-5245 GCA_964658545.1 uncultured Acetobacteraceae bacterium
CCCCCACAGGGAGAGAGGCTTTGATTCTTGCTCCCCTTCCCTTGTAGGGAAGGGGTTGGAGGTTAGGTCTGCGAGAAAGTTGCACACGGCGTTTGTATATTAAAAGAAGTGGTAGACCGTCGCAGGCATCGCACTTATATCAAAATTATCTTTGTTCCGTAATCTCATATATCCAGAAAAAGGATTTGTCTTTTTGTTTGATAAAAGCATGAACTTCAAAAGGAAAATTCTTGAGAGATTTATCATCAGAATTTTTCATATTATCCCAAGTTATTTTTGCTGGCTGATTGCCGTCTTGATTAATAACTCCAATATTAATTTTTCTCTCTCCTGTAATAGCTACACTAGATGATAATTGTACATTTCTTTTTTCGGTATCTTTCCCACAATCAATTTGGTAATTAGATGCAAAAGAAAAATTCTCGTCGACAAACTTTTGCCCCTCTGCCCGTAATGGACCAACATCACCAATGGGCCAATTTGATAAATTATTGTAAACACCTACAGGTCTAAGAACACATTGAGTTTTGTTAGCGATCGCAACTACTCTTTGGTATGTTAATGTCATTGGTATTTCTATAGTTTCATTTGGCTTAATTTCATTGTGGACATCACTAGATGAACTAATTTTATTGGGTTCTATAGAATTTATAGTTGAAGAATTTGCATAATTATTAAAACCACCAAAGCAAATGGTTACGCCTAGTAACAAAGCAACAAAAAATTTAGTTAGATATTTCATGAATTAGATACCTTTAGTTAACTTAAAATGAAAAATTATTTCTTAAAAAAGAGGTAGGTATTTTTTTCCTACCTCTTAATATATAGAGATGAAATTATCATCCAGAAATGAAGTCTACGTAAATCGATAGAACCAGATAAATGAAGTCTATCTCACAAGATAAGTCCAGAGGACTGTGTTACCTTTTTTCCCTAACTGAGCCTGGGCTGAGAAATTGGCATTCTGTAAATTTACGTCATCAGAATTACTCATCCGATCCCAACAGCTTTCTGCTGGTGAGTTGCCACCTTGATTCTGGGCACAGAGATTAATTTTTCTTCTTCCTACGGGAGGCCAGGAAGCTCCAAATTGTACATTTTTTCCAGTGTCTCCAATTGCATAGTTAGAGGCAAAGGTAAAATACCCAGCACCATTCTCTTTCCAATCTGTACCTGCTGCCTTTAATGAATCAACATCACCAACAGGCCAATTTGATAGCTTATTATAAGAACCCACACGGCGTAAAGTATGTGGAGTTTGATTAGCTATCACAAGAGAAAAATCTTGCGATGTGCTGATTAGCCCTATTATTTGTTCGATGGTTTGATTGGCATCAATTGAAACGTTGATGGGAAGAGTCGCGGCCTTAGCATGACCCTGAAAACCACCAAAGGTAATGCCTACAGCCAACAGCAAAGCAACAAAAATCCTAGTTAAAGATTTCATGGAGTTAATCTCCTCGATTTGTACATACATTTCTAAGACGATCTCAGTCATCAGTTTTGGAATTTTTCGAGTTAGAGGCATTTTTTTGCAAATCATCGACTGACAAAACCAACCTCAAGGACGAGAAGTTTTTCGTACCATAGCTTGCAACCGTTTCACCGCCGCCTCAACCTCCCCACGAGAAGGATAAAACAACTGCAAATTCAACGCGCTTCCATAAGACTCCATAGCCCCCAAAGTATCCCCTAATCCCTCTAAGGCTCTCCCTTGCCAGTAATTAGCAGTGGCTGGGTTAAAGGTCATTAGTTCCTTAGCTTGCAAACAAGCCTCTTGCCACCAGTTCCGACTGCCCGTATCATCTCCTAGTACCTGATAACTCTCTCCTAACCACACCGCAGCAGGTACAGATTGCAGAGAACCCCCCGCTTTTGGTAATAACTGCCATCCTTGCTGTAGCGCCTCCACAGCTTCTTGGTGTTTAAGCGCCAAAGCTAACACCCGCCCATGACGAAACCAAGCATCAGGTAACTGTGGCTGAAGTTGCGTCCCTTGCACAGAAACACTACAGCCTCGATCAATGTCTTTCAAACTTTCCACCAGCACCCGTCCCGCCGTCGCCCAAACACTCCAGCGTTCAGGAAACCGCTTCAGCATTTCTCCCACTATCAAAGCTAGGTTGACATTACCCGCCTGGGATGAAAGGGGGAGAGGTTCAACTGGCAAAATCTCACACAACGCCCGATAGATTTCACAATCGTTAGGATACAACCGATATGCTTTGAGCATCATCTCAGCCGCCCTCTGATATTCTCCAATGTGAAATAAATACTGCCCATAGTAATACCAGGCGCTAGGATTATTGGGGTGTTTTTCTGTAAACTCTGCTAACACATCTACCCCTTGCGCCCAATCCCCTCGGTAAATGTGATAATATGCCAGGGATCTGTAAGCTTCAGCCCCATGAGGAGCCTGTCGCAGCACAGAACCAATGAGCTTTTTAGTCTGCTTCCCCTCTTCACCAGATACCAATCTCATGCCGCAACGCTGATCTAACTGTCGTTGGAGTACCCGGAAATCATCGGGGGTTAGAGCGATCGCTCTATCTAATCTCTGCCTAGCTTCCTGAAAGTCGCCTACAGAAATCAGTGCATCATAGCTGTGAATCAAGGCCACAATATCATCTGAGTTGATTGACAAAACCCGCTCAAAGGCTGCTAAAGCCCCAATGGGATTTTCTCTGTCCATCTCCACCTGTGCCAATGCCAGCCAGTGAACTGTTTTGTCGGGTTGTAGGTTGGCCGCAGCATCAAAAGCTGCGATCGCTTTCTGACTATCACCTTTACAGACAGCAATCAATCCGCTTATATGGTGCTGAGTTCCTTGATTACAGGATAATTCTAAGGCACTGTTATATAGCTCTATAGCCTCTGCCTCTCGTTTCATCATCTGTAAGATTTTCCCCAGATGCAGCCGCACATTAATTAATTGAGGCGATCGCTCAATTACTTGGCGATATTCTGCGATCGCTTGCTGCCAGTTTCCCATGCCGGACAACAAATCAGCCAATTCCAACCGTTTCTTCCATCCTTGGGGATATTTCTGCACATACTGGCGATAGGTTTTTAGCTTCTGGTCTTGTCTGGTTGGCTTTTTGTCTAAAACTAGATGAACATTCATCTCCACCCCAGAAGACTGGGGGAACTGTACCAAGTATGTTGCAAGTTTTCCAGACATATAACGGTTACTTTGTAATTAATTTCTTCGTTGCTTCTTGTTGTCATTGGCACTTCCCAGTCAGATATCACCCTTTGATCGGGTTTAAAGTCTTCCCCAATCGGAACCACTAATTTTAAGTGGGGTGGGAGGGAATCTAGGGAAATGTCATCTTCCCCAGCCAGATATTTGCTTAACTGCTTTTGCAGAATAGTTCGCGCCTGTTGAACCCGCTTGTAAATGTTCTCTTCTGAGAGTGCGAGTTCCTTGGCAATATCTCTGTAAGACTTTTCTTGGCAGTAGCGAAGGATAAAAGGCTGGCGCAGTCTGGTGGGTAAGGACTCAATTCTGTGGCAAAGGTATGCCCTTAGTTCATGACTAAACATCTCTGACTCAGGAGATTCCAGTCTGGAAGTAACTACTATATGATCTATAAATTGAATGTCTTCAACATTTTTGATCCTTTGTGCATCTCGCTTGCGTTCTCGATGTAGATCTATACAGAGGTTTTGAATCAGTCGGCTCAACCAAGCTCTAGGCTTGATGATTTTACTGCTATAGTTTGGCCATTGATTCCAGGCTTTGAGCATTGCCCGACTCAACAAGTCTTCGGCATCATGACGATTACCTCCCATCCACTGTAAGCAGCGACTATAAAGATAATCTCGATACTGCTCCCATAACTGCCAAAAGTAAGTGTAATCGTTCCCAGACAAATCCTGTAATCGTATTTCCTTTACCGGTAAGTTCTCAGTTTTCAGACCTACTAAGGAAATAAAGGCTTTTTGCTCAAAATTCGCCTGCATCTGTTACTTCCAGTTGAAAAGCTCAAATTCAGTTATTCACTTTTCGTTAGCACTTAAGTAACCGTAGAATCACTGAAATAAGTTGACAACTTAGTTAATTTTCCTTAACCTGTAATTGTTTGATCTTCAGCAAAAAGCGATCGCTCATCCAAAATTTTTGGTTCCCCGCAGCGATCGGATTCACAAATTTCCTAACAATAAAACTCGCCTCTGCTTTCATCTCAAAAGCTTCAACGAGTCTTCCTTAAACTTTTATATGGGTCGCCCGGGATTCGAACCCGGAACTAATCGGTTAAAAGCCGAGTACTCTACCGTTGAGTTAGCGACCCTTTCGCTGCATTTCGCAACTTTGCCATCATAGCATATATATCTGTAGATTTGTAAAGGGGTTTAGAAAAAATTAGCAGTCAACCTTACAAATGCTGTGTGGCTAGCTCCTGGTGCTAACACAGTCAGGTTATCACCAGTATTGAGAGAATTACGGGTAGCACTCCACGGTTCTAGACAGTAGAATTCTTTGCCTTTGACTGTCCAAAATACCAGGTAGGTAGAGAAATCATCATAATCCAAGGTAATTTTTAACTTCCGGCTACGATCTATCGCAGTGGCCGATTGACTTGTTAACTGTCCAAAAGCAAAATCAATTTCATCACGACTAAAGTCTAAATTGCCATCAAAAGAGTGAAATTCCTTAGTTTGATTATCTTGATACTGCTTAGAAGGAATTTTAAACTCTAACTGAGTTTTATCACCACAGAGAAAGTAGGGATGGAAACCAGCCGAAAAAGGCATTGGTGTGGATGACAAGTTTTTATACTGCTGGCGGACTTCTAGAGTATTACCTTGAAGTTCGTAGGTGAAAGCCAGCTGAAAATCAAAAGGATAAACTGCCTTAGTTTGCTCATTGCTATCAAGAACAACAGTGAGACTAGCTTTATCTCCAGTTTTTTGTTCTGTTGCTTTCCACGGCAATTCACGGGCAAAACCGTGTTGTTTGAGAGTATATTTTTGTCCATTATGAGTGTAAGTATTATCTGGGAGATTGCCACAAATAGGAAACAAAATTGGATTTCCACCTCTGACACTCAAATCAGGATGAGTAAAGCGTTCAGTGTCCAAGTAGAAAATTTCTTGCCCTTGAATGCGCCAACGGGTGATAATACCACCGCGTTCTGGTACGATTTCCAACTGAGAACCAGCGGCTTCGTCAGAAAGAATGTAGGTCTTGTACTGTTGCTGTTGAACTGCAATGCTAAACACAAATTTTAGTCCTAATTGG
>CAZZZY010000490.1:0-5239 GCA_964658545.1 uncultured Acetobacteraceae bacterium
TTGGTCGTGTCTGCCTCTTGCAGGAAATCTAACCAATCCCGAACATGACGGATCTGGATGTCAGCGATCGCTTCTACACAGGTAAAAGTTAAGAACTTACGAATGGTATTGTGATACGAAGCCCTTGTTTTACCGTGATGCACGTCCAACCACTCTTCCACCAACTCAGTCAGCGTCTTCATTTCAGCAACAGGCATGTTATGAGTAGAAGACTACTTTAGGTTCACCGCCAATATCCCCCACTCCATTACAGAACAAATACTGTCGTCAGTTCAAGCCAGTCCAGGAACAACCATAGCCGCTACACTTGCAACCATTCCCGGAGTACGTGCTAACGATATTTACGCCATGATTGCCACAGAGCAACTCTACGTAGACTTATATGCAGTTCCCTTAGTGGAGCATTGGCGAGTTCAGCTATGGGCAGATGAGCAAACTCATACTGCTCATACACATTTAGCGATAGGGACAACTGGGGATCATCGAAAAATCACCTCACCTACAACACTCTTGCCTAACACCTTATTAGTCTGGGACTCACAACTTTGGACTTTAGTTAACTTGGGCGAGACTACAACCACACTGCTACCCGAAGTTGGGCAACCAATGCAATTGCCCACAGCATTTTTTCTGCAATTATTCGACAGTAGCACTATCAACATTCTCACCTCAGAAAAACAAACAACCATCAATGAAAAAGTGCGTGAATTGATGGATGCTGCCTCGCCTACGGATCTACAAAGAGCCAATCACAGATTTCATCTAGTACAAGCATATTTCCAGCACCGCACAGACATATATAAAGACATACCTCAAAGCACATTATCCCGATGGGTCAAACAGTTTCGGGAAGCAGAAGCCAGTTTTGGTTGCGGTTATGTTGGTTTGCTTCCACGTACTGCTAGTAGAGGAAATCGCCAACCCAAAGCACCAACGGATGCAAGCAAATTATTAGATCAATTTATTACCGAACATTTCGAGACACCAAGACAAGCTCCCGCCGCTTCCGTTTATCGTGCCTATACAAGAGCCTGCGAAAGAGCCAACATCCCCCCATTGAGTCAGCGTACATTTTATACTCGTCTAAAAAAGCGTCCCATCCATGAGCAGACTTTAAAGCGTCAGGGAGCAAAAGCCGCATACGCAACCGAACCGATTGTTTTAGAACTAGCTAAAACTACACCTCGGCACGGAGACCGCCCCTTTGCTATCTGCCATATTGACCACACCCAACTCGACATTGAATTACGCTCTCAAGTAACTGGTCGGAACTTAGGACGACCTTGGCTGACATTACTGATTGATGCCTACTCCCGACGAATCTTAGCAGTTTATCTCACCTTTGACCCACCCAGTTACAGGTCTTGCATGATGGCACTACGGTTGTGTGTTCAGCGTTTTGGTCGTTTTCCCCAATCCGTAGTTGTAGATGGCGGTAAGGAATTTCATAGCGTTTACTTTGATACCTTATTAGCACGCTACCACTGCATTAAAAAAACAAGACCCGGTGGTAAACCTCGTTTTGGGTCAGTAGTTGAGCGATTATTCGGTACAACCAATACGGAATTTATCTTTAACTTATTGGGCAACACCCAAGCCAGTAAGCAGCCACGTCAATTAACCAAAGTTGTTGACCCCAAACAACTTGCTGTTTGGACATTAGCAGATTTATATACATACCTGTGTGAGTGGGCATACACCATTTATGACACGAACGTACATGATTCCTTGGGTGAGACACCATTACAAGTTTATACCGACGCTATCGCTGCCACTGGGGAGAGGGAACACCGACGCATTGCATACAACGAAGACTTCCTTATGGCAACACGCCCTAGCACACCCAAAGGAAACGCTAAAATCCAGCCGGGACAGGGAATTAAAGTCAATTATCTTTATTACTGGAACGATGCTTTCCGCAATCCGGTTGTCGAAAAAACCAAAGTCAGTGTGCGCTATGACCCTTTTGATATGGGTGTAGCTTATGCGTACCTGGAGGGAAGATGGGTCAAATGTATCTCCCAGTATTACAGCACCTTTGCCGGGCGCACAGAGAAAGAAGTGCTGTTAGCAGCCCAAGAAATTAGACAGCAAGATAAGCGTAATGCTGTGAGTACAAATATCTCTGCTAAACGCCTAGCAGACTTCATCGCGGCAGTGCAAGAACATGAAACTTTGCTCATGCAACGATTACGGGATTTGGAAGCTGTTGGGGTACTGGAAAATTTAACGCCCAATAAGGAAGGTGTACCCCAGTTCCCCCCAGTTAGCATTCTTGAGCCGGAGATGTCAGCACACAGTCAAGATGACGAACAATTGCCAGCACTGCAAAATAACGTTGAACTGTTGGATCTCACACGACTGCCGATACTAGGGGAATACCGTTAATGGACAAATTTTTAACCGGGAAAGGGAGCGACCAAATGCACCTCAAACTTACTCAGTTTAAGGAGTATGCAGTTTTACATCCCCAGCTAGCACGGGTAGATATGCTGTTAATGCGTGCGATTCGAGAACCCGCCGGATTTGCTCATGTGTTGGTTTATGGGCCAAGCGGTGTGGGTAAAACAACGATGATTCGCCAGATTGCTAAACGGTTAAATGAAAATGTACCCGAACCGTTATCCGGTGTTTCCAATCCCTTAAGCTATCGTAACGGCAGTCAGCCCCCGATGCCATTATTGCTATTAGAAACACGACCATCTGATGGTGGGGTGTTTAATCGGGCAGATTATTACCGCACTGCACTTAAACTTTTGGGAGAACCATTCTATGAGCGGCGGATGCTGATAGATATTGATGCGGAGCAGACTTGGGAGAAGAAAGGACGTGGGCGTACTAAAACAGCACAGTTTAATGATTCGCCCGAACTACGCCACGCATTAGAAGAGGCGATGACCAAACGTGGAGTGCGGGCGGTGATTCTGGATGAAGCACAGCACTTAATGAAGATTGGGACTGGTGCCAGTGCTGGTAAGCTTTTAGACCAGTTAGACTGGATTAAGTCCATGACCAATGTTACCGGTGTGCTACACATTCTGATTGGGACTTACGAACTGCTCAATTTTCGCAATTTAAGTGGTCAAGCATCCCGGCGGGGACTGGATATCCATTTTCCGCGTTATTTGTATCAGAATGAACTTGACCGCCAGGACTTTCAATCCGCATTATTGGCACTTCTGATGCAAATACCTATGAATGTGGATGTTCCGCAACTAATGCAGCATTGGCTTTACTTCTATGAACGTTCTATTGGTTGTGTTGGAGTACTTAAGGACTGGCTTATACGGACTGTGGCGGCGGCATTGCATGATGGACACGATACTCTGAGTTTAGAACAATTCCATGAACATACGCTCTCTCTTGCCCAATGTGAACGCATGGCGCTGGATACTACTGAGGGTGAACAAAAACTTAGTTACATGGAAAGTCGTCGTGAACATTTGTGGCATTTGCTACAGATGGGAATGGGTTCTACATCTGTACCAAAAACTGCGGTGGATTTATCAAAGGGCGCAGCAGATGTGGTTGCATCGCCCTCAAAATCATCTAAACCATCATCTCAAGCAAAGCGGACTCGTAAAAAGCCCGTCAGTTCTACGGCCGATGAAACAGCTTCCACTACACCAGATGAAATTTCTATCGAGCCAGTCCCCAAGAAAAAGCAAACTCGCAAGAAGATGAAACCAGCTGATTCTTCAATTAGCGAGACACCACTAGAAACAAATATTACCGCTAGTGACACGGTAGAAAAGAAGACGATTGATGATGAAGCCACAACTCAACAGGAAACGCCTAAAATGCCTAAAAAGTCTTCCCAACGTGTTGGGCAACGCAAACCCAAACGAGATCCTGTTGGACTTGAGTGAACATCAAAAAATAGTAAACAGTTTTTATCAAGGGGATCAGTTTTTCAGTAATGTTCGCATCGGTATTCAAGGAAATTATTAATTAATGAGTTTATCTACTTTACCTATAGAATTTGAATTAGCAGCCGCTAAAATTTTATCTGTTCATTATCTCCACTCTCGCTTTAAATTAACAGCAGAAATTAAAAAAGAATTTTTAATAATTGATTTACAAGGCTATTCTACCGATACTTTTGATCCGAAAAACCGTCCTTATTCTAATCCTGTTAGTGAAGTTTATCGAAATAAGAAGGTTGATTTCCGACTATTTTGGTCTGGGGAACATTTAGCGTTATCTGGCTGGTGGAGAACTGCAATTCTATCGCTTGAGTACAGTCCAATACGACAAGAGTGGTTGAACGAAGACGGTGAGGAAATTCTTCGTCCCTATCCAGATGGTGATAAGTTTGAGGCAATTGCTGCTTCTTTGTACCCGATTTTACAGCAGTATTTCCCAATTTGAAGATTATGTCTAAAAATCAGAGTAAAAGTAAAAATAATAGTTACTAAGATGAATCAGCTAACAATCTTTTCCAAAATCGAAACTTGTTTCTCTATTAAAAAGCTAGTTAACTTAATAGAAGCGCAAATATTGGAATTAGATGAAAATCTAGAATTAACTAGTGAAGAGATTTTTGAGATTGTCTGCCAAGAATCTCACCTAAATACTGATTTTCTAAAACAAGCTTTGGGTTGTAAATGTCCATTTGCTTTAATTGGTTTTATTAATGAATTAGAATTCAATGAATTTTCTAATTATTCTGTCATTATTGAAGACTTAAATACGCATAGTCAAAATGTCAAACAACCAGCCATTTAGGGACTTCCAGAAAAGAAACTATTCCATTATCTGCTTCTGCTGGAAGGGATGGCATCTACCCAACCACAACATAAGTCTTTCAGCGTTCATGTGACAAAAAGGGAATTATGAGCAATCCTGAAAACTATCCTGTTTTTGAAATTACCATTACCGAGGAGGATGGAACCTTCTATGAAAGCTTTATTACGTATGTTGATGGGGAATTGGATAAGTGTTTGAGATTTTTAGACTATCCCAAAAATTGGGAAGTTGACGCAGAAGAACTACCCAAAGATACACCTAACGTAAAGTGGTATTTATGCGAATCTCAACAGATTGAAATTGATTGATACATAACATACAAGAAAAACAAAATTATGAAATACCAAAGACTGGCAGTAAAAAATAGTATTTTTCGTCACATGGTAGAAATGCGTAATTTTTTTTACAAAGAGCAATCATTTGCTATATCGCATAAAAATTTAAAAAAATGCTTTGGCTACGATAGAGGGGGCGAAAAATGGTCTGAGTA
>CAZZZY010000491.1:0-5236 GCA_964658545.1 uncultured Acetobacteraceae bacterium
GAAATATTATCTTCTTTAAATGAGCAAATGGCTTGGTTTTACGGTCAGCAGGATGGACGTGAAATGTATCAATCTATGTTAGATACTCAAGAGGACATACCAACTGAACTAGGTTCGGTGCGGCATTTAATGCCTAAATATATTTGCGATTTAAGACCACAAACAATTTTAGAAATAGGTTGTGCTAGTGGACGTTTATACCGTCAAATCCGACAGTATGGCTATGAAGGGAACTATTCTGGTGTAGAAGTAGCTGATTATATTATTCAGCAAAATAGACACAACCATCCTGACGCTAATTGGCAATGTGGTACAGCTTATAATATTCCTTTTCCTGATTCATCCTATGACGTTTGTTTTTCACTATACGTTCTTGAACATCTAGTTTATCCAGAACGAGCATTAACAGAAATGATGCGAGTAATCAAACCAAGTGGTCGTCTTGTATTAGTTTTTCCTGATTTCGTAGAATCAGGTAGATTGCCATCACAAAAGTTAGGATTGACCCCTGTCACTACCGCTTCTGAAAAGCTACGTCAAGGTCAAATTATTGATGCTTTAGTGAGTTTATATGACAGTAGAATACGCTTACCAACGGCATTGCGAAAAACGCAGATAAATTTAGGTGCTTTTCTTGTAAATACCTGTCCTCTTTGTTTGTCATATCCTCACATCATGGGGGCTGATGTTGATGCAGTCTATATAGCATCTAAAAAAGAAGTCCATTATTGGGCTACTCAAAATTGCTTTCAAGTTGAATATCCTTGTGGTGTGGAAGATGAATTTGCCGAGCAAGCTTTTATCGTGATTCATAAAACATGAATTCTATGACTAACTTTAGTATTTCGACGCACTGTTAAAAACAGATTTTTATAATATCAATTTTTGACAAATGATTGCTTTAATAAAAAGTTTTTTCAGCTATGTTTTGAAACATTAAGCTTTCTTTTATAGAGTTGCCACAAAAAAATAACTGGAAATTAACTTATAACTTATATGTTAAATACTGTACCTAAAATTGTTGTATTGACACCTATCAAGAATGAAGAGTGGATCTTAGATCGTTTTTTATCTGTAACTAGTCAATTTGCTGATCTTATTATTATTGCCGATCAAGATTCAACTGATGGGAGTAGAGATATTTGTCAAAAATACCCAAAAGTGAAATTAATTGAGAACAAATCAGAGCAATACGATGAAGCTAGTCGTCAAATTCTTTTACTGCAAACAGCTAGAGAGCTAGTTCCAGAACATAAAATACTCCTGGCTTTAGATGCTGATGAAATTTTAGCTGCAAATGCTACTCAAACACTAGGCTGGCAAACCATGCTGAAGGCAAAGCCAGGAACTGTTTTATGTTTTGAGAAACCAGATTTGTACTTAACTCCCCATCAGTGTATAAGATATAGCATACCCTGGCCTGTTGGTTATGTAGATGATGGAGTAGAACACAAGCCAGTAAAAATACATAGTATTAGGATACCCAGACCTGATTATGCATCTATACTGCACATTCACGATATCAAAATACTTCACTACGGATTAACTAGAAAATCTGGGCAGGATGCAAAAATGCGATTTTATAGTGTTTTAGAGAATGCATTTAAAACTAATTCTCTTGTGACAAGGCGGCAAGTTTATGCAGCAAATAAAAACTATTTGAATATTGGTGAATTAAAACTTTCTGAGGCTGAATGGTTTACGTATTGGGAAAAATCTGGCATTGATATGTATACAATACTTCATCAAAAATATTACTGGTATGACTTTGAAGTACTCAAATACTTTAAAAAATATGGTTATCACCGTTTTTGGTTAGACGATATTTGGAAATTTGATTGGGAAGCTTGTCGTTTTTACGCTCAATCAATAGGAATAACTAAAATTCCTGAACAAAAAATTTTTGTTCCCCCAAAACTTGTTATATGGCTTGGTGGTATTTGGAGCGAAGTCTATAATATTTTACGAAGATTAAAAAAATAAACATTGTTAGATAAAAGTAAATCTTTTCTTATGAAAATGAAACAACTGTCAGTGGCAATTCCTACATTTGGCAAAAGTTCTTTCCTAGCTGAATGTCTGCAATCAATTGGAAATCAAACTATTCCGGTTGAATGTATAATATGTGAAGGAGGAAGTAGTTTTGATTTTTCTGAACCAAGATGGAACTGGGTTAAGCGTAAACAGTTAATTCCCGATCCTGGAATGGTTAGTTGCTGGTCTGAAGCCGCCAATAGTAGTCAAGGCGAGTATCTTGCTTTTTTAGCTGATGATAATGCTTGGGAACCTAGATTTGCAGAGCAAATGCTAAGTTTTATGGAAAATCATCCAAGCTGTGAAGTTGTTTTTTGTAATCAGTTTCTGATAAATGAAACAAGTGAAATCGATTTAAGCTCTAGTCAGGCTATGACTAAAAGTTATGGTCGTCATAAATTAAGCTATGGTTTATTAGACTCTGATTGTACAACTTATCTCATCCAGCATAATTCTATTCCTTTAGAAGCTTGTATTATGAGGCGTTCAGTTTGGGAGCGATATGGATCATTTGCTACGCAGGCATTTGGTGCTTTGGATCTGCATTTTTTCACTAAATTGCTATCTTTCGGAGTCCAGTTTGGTTTTTTACCTGAGTATTTAGCCAGATTTAGGCAAAACCCTAATTCTTACAGTGTACGACAACGAGAACAACACCTAAAAGGCGCAATTTGGGCTTTGCAAAATATTGAATCTAGCAATTCAAAAATCCAGGAACTCTTACACAAAAAGATGTTAAATTACTATGAAACTTTACTGAAGCTGGATTTACCCGAACAAGAACGTAAACAAGTCGAACAGCAATTAATTAAGCATCCATTTGGCCTTTTAACTGTAGTCAAATTACGAATATTACGTAATGTCAAACATATAATTAAGTAATAATGAATTTACGATCATCCATCATGCAATGCCCTATATGTGGTCATTTTAAAACCAAGCAAATTATTAATCAAGCTGATTGGAAAATTTATTCTTGTCAGAATTGTACCAATGCTTGGACTAATCCTGCTCCAAAAGAAATTATCTATGAAGAAGTCGACTTTCATGCTTCTACTGTAGATAGTGAGAATCAATATTTGTCTCGTTCAGTTGATGATTTACCTGAAGAATGGCAGTCTTCAGTCAAAATGCAAGCTCAACTGTTAGCCCGTCATTTAAAACCTGGTTCTAGAGTTTTAGAAATTGGATGCGGTGAAGGTATATTACTATATGAAATATCAAAATTAGGATTCTCAGTTAAAGGGATTGAACCTAGTAAAGCGGCTGCTAAAAGAGGAATTCAAAAAGGAATAGACGTTGTACAAGGATATTTCCCCCATCCTAACCTTTGTGAAACTTTTGATGCTGTTGTGATGTCTCATGTACTAGAACATTTACCCAATCCAACAGAAACACTCAATCAGGTTGCCAAAATTGCTCCTCAAGGGTATCTACTTCTCGTCCAAACTAACTACCAAGGTCTAGTTCCCAGACTCGCAAGATATAAATGGAACTGGATGCCTGACCAACACTACTGGCATTTCACGCCACAAGGATTAAAGTATATTACTCAAAACCTGATTTTAAATATTACTTTTAATTCAGTAGAATGTGAATTTTCTTCTCTTGTTCATATCTCGAAAGCAAAATTAGTCGCAAAATTAGCGTCAGTTGTACCAAAATTTGATGATCAGTTTCATATATTATTTAAAATTGAATAAATCCTACTTCCCAATTACCAGCGCCTGAGAGCGAAATAAAACCATTCTAACTTAGTGATCGCCATAAATTTCCCGCAAGCAGGTTTTAAGCCGTTGTAGAATTTCTGCTAACTCTTTACTCATATTGAAACCTCTAAAGTTATACTATTTAATGGTGAATTATTTAACTCACGTAACTTCCATTGTACCTCGACTACCTCCGGCAATTGACGGAGTAGGAGACTATGCCTTAAACCTAGCTCGTCAGCTTCGCCAAGATTTTAATATTCAAACTCATTTTGTTGTAGGCGATCGCACATGGAGTGGTGCAGCAGAAATTGAAGGTTTTCCTGTTAGTAAAATCAGCGATCGCTCCCCTGATACACTGGTAAATTTATTATCAAGGGATCGCCGACAGCACTGGGATTTACATAACTGCTCTAGAATATTAGAGACACTAACTTGGAGTGCAACGAGATATGACTTTTCAGACACTTAATTTAACTGAGACATTAATTGCAAAGTTCAAATCTCTATTACCAGAACAACAACAAACACTGCTGGATTTTGCTGAGTTTTTAGCACAAAAAAATAGTCCAGCGCAACCAAATCAACAGCGTGTGCTGGGTTTGAATCAAGGAGAGATTTGGATGAGTGAGGATTTTAATGATCCTTTACCCGATGAATTTTGGATTGGTGAGTAGGGGGTATATTATTAGACACACACGCATTCATTTGGTCAACAGGAAGTCCAGATCGACTATCTGGGAGGATTAGAGACTTATTGACTGATACTAATAATACTTGGATCTTAAGTATTGCTAGTATTTGGGAAATGCAAATTAAAATCCAACTGGGTAAACTAAAATTAAATTCAACTCTCCCTGATCTGATTGAAACTCAAGAGCGTATAAATAATCTACAAGTGTTACCTATAGAATTAGCTCATATTTGGGGTTTAACAAATCTGCCCAATCATCATCGTGACCCTTTTGACAGACTTTTAATTGCTCAGGCTATGATAGAACAATTCCCTATTGTCAGCATTGATTCTCTTTTTGACAGCTATCCAATTCAGAGGTTGTGGTAGGATGTGGAAAAAATTCTGCTAACTATTTACTAATATTCAAACTTCTGAAGTTATAACAATTAATGGTAAATTACTTAACTTATGTAACTTCCATCGTACCTCGACTACCTCCGGCTATCGATGGTGTAGGAGACTATGCCCTCAACCTAGCTCGTCAGCTTCGCAAAGATTTCAATATTCAAACTCATTTTATTGTAGGTGATACCACCTCGACTGGTGCAGCAGAAATTGACGGGTTTCCTGTTAGCCAAGTAAGCGATCGCTCTCCTGATGCACTGGTAAATTTATTATCAAGCGATCGCTCATCCAGCATCCTTTTACATTATGTAGGCTACGGCTATGCTCAACGAGGCTGTCCAATTTGGTTAGTCGATGGGTTACAGCGTTGGAAAAGTTTATTTCCTAAGCGATCGCTCGTTACCATGTTCCA
>CAZZZY010000492.1:0-5232 GCA_964658545.1 uncultured Acetobacteraceae bacterium
TTTACTTTTGCCTTGTTGTACTAGAGCGTTGGTCGTTTATTTTCGAGGATTTCTGTTGCTTTTTGGGCAGAAAGTGGGCGGTAGAATAAAAAGCCCTGTACTTCCTCACAGTTGATAGATTTCAAGAACTCCAATTGCTCTTGTGTTTCTACCCCTTCGGCTGTCAACTTCAATCCCAAGCTATGCCCCAAAGTAACTATGGCCTTGATAATATGAGCTACTTTGGCATCCTGCGTCAAATCTTTAATGAAAGACTGATCTATTTTCAAATTGTGGAGTGGCAAAAGCTGTAGGCGCGAGAGCGAGGAATGACCCGTACCAAAGTCATCAATGGAAATGTAAACACCCATCTGCTGTAGATCCTCTAACACCGTTCTGGTAAAATCTACATCCTCAATGGCTGTAGTTTCCATAATTTCTAATTCTAAAAAGCGCGGCTCCAGACCCGTTTGTTCTAAAACTGTGGCTATAATCTCCACTAATTTGGGTTGCCGGAACTGCTTCAAAGAAAGATTGACAGCGATCATTATGGGTGGAAATCCTGCATCTTGCCAGGTTTTATTTTGGCTACAGGCTGTCCGCAACACCCATTCACCGACGGGGATAATTAATCCACTTTCTTCGGCGAGGGGAATGAAGACACTGGGTGCAACCAATCCCATTTCTGGGTGCTGCCAGCGTAATAGAGCCTCCATACTAGTAATTTCTCCTGTGGCAATGTTCACACGAGGCTGATAGTACAGCCTCAATTCATTGCGTTCTAGGGCATAGCGCAAGCTCTTTTCTAAAGTCAGGAGTTCCGGATTCTTGGCGCTCAGAGAAACACTATAGAATTGGTAGTTATTCCGCCCTTTGTCCTTGGCATAATATAAAGCAGCATCTGCGTGCTGGATTAGTGTTTCGGCATCAGGACTGTTGCGATCCAGCAATGCAATACCAAGGCTGGCACTCACATAAAGTTCATGCCCTTGGAGATGGAAAGCATTTTCTAAGGCTTGTAAGATTCTGTATGCCACCTGCGTTACCTCTTCAATATCAGTGACTCGCGGGAGTAAGATAGTAAACTCATCGCCTCCCCAACGGGCTATAGTGTCTCCGCCTCTGAGTAAGTCTTGTAATCTTTGAGCAACGCTTTGTAACAATTGGTCTCCCAAAGTGTGACCCAGAGTGTCATTAATCACCTTGAAGCGATCCAAGTCGAGGAAGATCACAGCTAAACTTTCGCTATTCCTAGTGGCGTTGGACAGAGTTTTACTGAGCAGTTCATTAAATAGTAGACGGTTGGGCAACCCGGTCAGTAAGTCATGGAGGGCTTGATAGCGAATCTTTTCTTCTACTTGCTGCCGCTGGCGCGCACCAATGATACTGGCGGCCATTGTCAAAAGGGTAGATTCTTCATGCTTTGACCAATGACGCTCAAAGGTGCAGTCTGCCAAGCCAAGGTATCCCCAGCACTCATTCTCCAACCGCAGAGGCACCAAGAGAAGGGATTGAATGCCATCTCTAATCAGCAATTCCTGTTCGTCCACAGGAAATTCTGTGGTGAGTCCATTAATCGACTGGCCGCTAGAGAGAACAGCGTGCCAACGGGCTAATCCAGAACCTAGATAAGGCTGATTCTGCCAATGGTGCAGGGTGGATTCAATCAAAGATTGTGTCCATTCAAACCGTAGGGTGACTGCGGTTTCGCCTGTCGCTGGATGGGGATGGTACTGAAAAAGGTAGGCACGATCTGCTTTCGCGGCTTCACCCAGTATATCTAGAGCTCGCTTAATACCAGTCTCGTAATTCATTTCCCGTAGCAAATAATTGGCGGCTTCTGCAACTGCTTGTAGTAAGTGATCGCGCTGACGCAGTTCGGCTGTGGCTTGTTTTTGCTCCGTAATATCCCTAATAATAAAAGTTCTAATTAAATCACTTTGAGGAAGGTAGAGAACGGATTGCTCAAAAATTTCTGTACCTACTTCCACCTCCCGCACAAAAGAATTTTTTTCTAGATTCTTAACTGTATTCTGGAGTCCTTTTAGGATTGGGTGTTGGGTTCCAACTTCTCTGAGTTTGGGAAACTTGAGAGCTGCGGCGGGATTGAGATAAGTCACTATTCCCTTGCAATCCATCTCAATAATTGGATTCGGGATAAGTTCAAGGAAGGATGCTAGGCGAGCTAAGGCAGACTCACTAGCTGCTTCAAAACCAGGATCGATCGCTAGAGTTTGAAAAGGATTGGCAGGACTGGCTTGCTCTGACAGAAAACCAGATACGTCTTCAACATCAAAAGATTCAGAAAATGCTTGTTCTGAAATGTTGGAAATAGCATAGTATTTAGCCTGAGCTTGATTACTACCAAAGGCAATAGTATCTCCATTTCTGAGATTATGAGAAAAGCATTTATCACCATTGACAAATAAACCATTAGTACTTCCTTTTCCCTTGTAGTTACCATCAATAATCTGAAAGCCATATTGGTCAGTCTCTGGAACAGTTACTCGCAATAAAATTGCATGTTGCATTGATACTGATTGGGAAACCAAGACAATAGTGTTTGCAGGATGCCGCCCCAGAGAATAAGTAGTCTCTTTCAAGGGGACAGTTCGCCGCCCTTGCTGGTCTTTGATGACCAACAGATGGCGTATTTTTTCCCGCTCATTTCCTAGCATGGCTGTTCCTCAAATTCTCATATATATTTATGTCTTATTCTGAAAAATACCACTCCCAGAAGTGCGGTCTGAAAGTCTGAACTTCTAGGAAAATTTACTCAATCAAAGTTGCAAACTAGCTATTCTATTCATGATTATATGGCTAATTATTCAATCAATTTTTGTTGTTTTATCGACTCATTTGGACTTCCAAAAAATAAATTATCCAGTAAGTAGGGTGTTTTATGGTGTTAAACGTAACGCACCCTACAACCACGATCATTGGTTGGGATATTTTTTAACTGGAAGTCCCAGAGATAAGTTATAAACCTTGTCCCTTCGTCTACATAATCTAACCTTGTCTTTCTTAGGATACCCCAAATAAAATCAAACACTGAATAGAAGACATGGTATATTTACGTATTTTTATTGTGACTGCTAGAGCGTTGATTCAGTAATCAAAAACGAACCCCGCGTTGGCGCAGCCTATCGGATGAGAAGGGAAGGAGAATGAACTGTTCCTAACCCGAAATTTTAAAAAGGATTATAGATTAAACTAAAATACAGACCCTTTTCTTGTAATGTTCTCTGACTTGAGTCAACTGATATTAAAGGAACGCCCCAGTCAAGACGAAGAGTGAAGCGATCGCCTTGTGACCAACGCAAGCCAATACCAACAGCAGCTAAAGTATTAGGGTTGGGGTTCTCCGTATCCGAACTATTCCAGCCAACACCAAAATCCACAAATGGGATAGCCTGTAATGTGCTACCTATTTGGGGTAAGCGTAGAATTGGTACTTGAAGTTCCGCAGAGGCAAAAGTGCCATTATCCGTCAGCAGGTAATCTTGACGATAGCCCCGAACGCTATCTTGCCCACCTAAAGCAAATTGCTCTAAAGGCAAAAGTGTTCTGGATGCAAGTTGCATATTTAAACGAAGTAATAGTAAGGTTTCAGGAGCTAAAAGGCGTACCCACTGCGCTTGGCCTTGCCAAGCAAAAAAACGGCTATCGGGAGGATTTTGATTAATTGTGGGATTCAACACATCTATCCCCAAACTAAATTGAGAGCGGAGGGCGATGACTTCACGGCTGTTACGAGAAGTCCATTCTTGAAAAAATCGGAATGCAGATACCTTGGTGCTTCCCTGTTCATCAGCGCCTAAAGCAGGGAAAGGTAGTTGCTCCCCCAAAGGGCTATAAGAGGCTTCAGTTTCCCGGCGGGAGGCTGTCAACCCAAGGGCGAATTCTTGGGTAGGAGTTTGAACTATGGGCTGGCGGAATGTTACTTCGTAATAGCGAGAAGCCGATTGAATGTCTAAAACGTTGAAAGGAGGTTCAATAACAGTACTCGAGGTGGTACCATAGTTGAAGGTAAGGGTTCCATTGCGGGGATTAAGTGGTAATGTGTAACTCGCGTCAAAAGAGTTGCTACCGTCGGTATTAGTGTAAGCTATAGTCAGATCATCTCCCAGTCCCAATAAGTTAGCTTCATTCAATTGTAAGCGGCGGCGAAAACTGCCAACACTAGGCGCTCGCCCATTATCAAGAACTATTTGGCTACTAAAGGTTTTTGCCTCGCGGATCTTGACTTCTAGTACACTCGAACCAGTGCGCGATCCTGCCGAGAGTTCAGCAGACACGTTTTGAATCAAAGGATTCAGTTGCAAAAGTTGCAGTGCCTCTAGGAGACGCTGCCGGTTCAGAGGCGCTGATGTTGCTATTGCTAGACGGCTGCGGACATAATTCGGATTCAACCGCCGAGTTCCAATTACCTGAATATCTTCTAATCTACCTTCGACCACCTGAATTTTTACAACACCGGATTGGATTGTCTGAGGTGGGATATATGCACCAGAAGTAATGTAACCATTTCTGAGGTATAGCTCAGTAATTTTAGAACGTGCTTGATACACTTCAGTCAGTGAGATCGGTCGTTTGGTAAATTCAGCAGTGACTTTGGCTAACTCTTGGGGACTGAATACTGTGCTACCAACAACTTCAAACCGTTCAACAACAATAGTTTGAGGAAAGTTGCCAAGGGGTGGTTCATTAGGTGTGGGAGTTGGGGCAGAGGGGGGAAATAGTTCTGCTGGTGGGGGAAGTGGCTGTGGCAGTTCCGGTGAGGGAAGGGGCGAAGGTATGGGTGGTGGTTGTAAATCCTGTGGCGGTGGAAGTTTTTGTGACAGGAGGAAGTTACTAGGAGGTAATTGTGTAGTATCAACAGCCTGAACTTTCTGTGGACTAAAAGATATACTGCTGAGTAATATAAGCATACTCAGGGATAAGTGTGAAGCTATAAGATTCTGAGGATATTTATCAATCATCGCACTGGACTATTTTTTGTCAGTAACTATGGGATTATACGGAAACTGCCTTGGATGTGCATCTTACTTCACCTTTTGCCGCTAAAGTTGATATCTTGGGCAAATCTCAATTTAAAAGCTAAATAATTTGGTGATTGCAGACTTCATAGACATCGAGCGATCGCCTGTGTAAATTTAGGTATTGGGGATTGGGCATTTGACAGTTGACTGGAGTTTATGATTGGGTCAGAGTTCCCCAATTGTTCACTGTCAACTGTTCACTGTTCACGGG
>CAZZZY010000493.1:0-5230 GCA_964658545.1 uncultured Acetobacteraceae bacterium
AGAGGCTTTGATACCTGGTTTTAATTTTTCTCTGATGGTATGAAACCACCCTGCCCTTCCCTTGTAGGGAAGGGGTTAGGGGTTAGGTCTGAGAGAAAGTTGCACACCACGTAATATCTGCTTTCAATGTTGATACCTCACGCCGTTAACAATGTTTTAATGCTGCCAGGACTTGTCACTTTCCATTTGCTAGAAATTTAAGATATAACATATCCAGTAATGACCAATCTCTGCCCCTATTGCAACCATCAATACCCTCTAGATAACAAGTTCTGTAGTGCCTGCGGCAATCCTATTAATGACATTGCTGTAGGCAAGGCAAGTGATTTATCCAAAAAATATCTAACACATAATACTATGTCAGATTTCAGTAGCGAACCGACCCCTGAATTGAGAAATCCCCAGGAAACCTTTCATTCAGGTGACTTAACCTTAAGAATCGAAGGAGAAGTAGTACCTGTAGTAGATGTCCATCTAGGGCAACAGCAATCGATTTACTTTGAACATCATATCCTTCTATGGAAGCACCCTAATGTTCGTCTTGGTGTCAAAGGGTTGAAAGGGGCAGCCAAACGTTTTTTTGCTGGGCTACAAATTTTTATCAGTGAAGCACATGGGCCAGGAAATGTCGCTTTCTCCCGCGAGGCACCTGGACAGATTGTAGTACTACGATTAGAGCGTGGACAAACGGTTGATGTCCGCGAACATCAGTTCTTACTAGCTACCAGTAATATTGAGTACAGTTTCTTTTTCCAGCGAGGGCTAGCAAACCTCTTTTTTAGTCGCAGTGGTGGTTTATTTATTGACCGCTTCATTGGTCAGCAACAAGGGGGGCTGCTTTTGATCCACGGTTACGGTAATGTTTTTGAAAAATACCTCGCTCCTGGAGAAGTACTGGATGTAGAACCAGGAGCATGGCTATGGAAAGATTCATCGGTCAAAATGGAGACGGTGACGGCCCTGCAATCAAGTGGTGGTATCTTCGGAGCAATTGGGGTAATGCTTGGCGGCATTTCATTCACTCTCAACCGCTTTATTGGCCCTGGTCGTTTGGGGTTACAGTCTATGACTTATCACCCACCAGCATCTGAAGGGGCGACTCAAGTCGGTGGCAGCGCTAATCTTGGGTAAGCAGACGGTGTTTGGCGACCGTAACGAGAATCAACGTCAGTTGATTTTGTCTGTAGAATCTCAGTATCTTTAGACCTGAGAGTGTTAAGAGTCTTTCATGTTGGTTCAAGTTGGGATGTTGAAGAGAAACGAACCGCAGAGGTGCAGAGGGGCGCAGAGATCAGAAATGAATGTTAGGATGTGGGTTGTAGATTTGATTGTAGTTTGAGTAAGCGATCGCTCGCCGTTTGTAATGTCTCAGGCCTCTTGCTGAAGCAAAATCTAATTAATGAATGACCTTTTTTTGGTTGGCTGAAAAAGCTGGAACCAGGAACTACGGCGACACCAATATTTTTAATTAGCTGGTAAGTGAATTCAACATCTGTTTTGTAGCCAAATTTGGAAATATCGGCAAGAACATAATAGGCTCCTTTGGGAAGGAAGTAGGGAATGCCAACTTGATCGAGAATCTGTAAAATGCTGTCTCGCTTGTGATGATAAAGTTTGCCTAGTTCTTCATAATAGGATGGTGGCAGTTGCATGGCGGCAACTCCGGCTCGTTGCAATGGTGCAGGTGCGCCAACAGTGAGAAAATCATGGACTTTGCGAATGGCTCCTGTCAATTCGGGGTTTGCCAAAATGTAGCCGACTCGCCATCCGGTGACACTGTAAGTTTTGGATAAACCATTAATGGTAATTGTGCGTTCTTCCATTCCGGGAAGAGTCGCTAGGGCAATATGTTGAGTGCCATCATAGAGAATATGTTCATAGATTTCATCTGTGAACGCTAACACATCCCACTTTTGACAAAGTTCGGCAATTAGGGTCAGTTCTTCACGGGTGAAAACTTTGCCGGTGGGGTTGTGGGGTGTGTTGATAATAATGGCTTTGGTATTGGCATTGAAAGCTTGACGCAACTGTGCTTCATCAAATGTCCAATGGGGGGGATGCAATGTCACGTATCGGGGTGTGGCACCAGCTAAAATCGCATCAGGGCCATAGTTTTCGTAATATGGCTCAAATACAACTACTTCATCACCAGGATCGACTGTCGCCAGCATCACGGATGCCATTGCTTCTGTAGAACCACAGGTGACGGTGATTTGGGTTTCGGGATCGATATCTAAGCCGAGATACCAACGAACTTTGTTAGCGATCGCCTGACGAAATGCGCGATCGCCCCAAGTGATGGCATACTGGTTGACATCTGCCTCTATTGCTTCGTAAGCTGCCTGTTTCAACTCCAGGGGACAGGGAAAATCAGGGAACCCCTGAGCCAGATTCACTGCACCATGTTGCAGTGCCACCCGCGTCATTTCCCGAATCACCGACTCCGTAAACTGGTCTGCCTTCGCTGATATTTTTTTACGCCCAATCTCACTCACCCCTATACCTCCGTTAATCTCCATTGCCTTCAGGTGGGAATTTCTCTAAAACCGAGAAAATGCATAATACAGATACACTTATCGTAGTATACTCAAATTCCAAATTCAAAGGGAAGGAGTGAGGCAGGGAGTGGGGGCGGAGGGGCAAAGGGGCAGAGGGTAGGAGAAGAATAACAAGTCCCAATTCCCCATTCCCAATTCCCTTATTATCTATGATTATTGATATTAATAGTCAATTACTGAATTACCGATCCAGAATCATCATGAAATCTTTGCACCGTCCCGATCTTTATAGCTGGTCTAATTTCAATCCGGCAAGAAATATTGATTTCAATGGGATTGCCTGGATTCGCCCAGATGGAAACATCTTGATTGACCCAGTAGCCCTATCAAACCATGATTGGAATCATCTGAAATCCCTCGGTGGTGTAGTTTGGATTGTGCTGACGAATTCCGAGCATGTCAGGGCAAGTAAAGATATTGCCGATCAAACCTATGCTAAGATAGCTGGCCCTGTGGCAGAAAAAGACACTTTTCCTATAGCTTGCGATCGCTGGCTGTGTGATGGTGAAGAATTCGTACCTGGGTTAAAAGTAATTGAACTCCAAGGCTCGAAAACTCCGGGTGAATTGGCTCTGTTACTGGAGGAGACTACTTTGATTACAGGGGATTTAGTCAGGGCACGCAAAGCAGGTAGTTTAACTATATTGCCAGATGACAAGCTGCTAAATCGGGAGGAGGCTGTTGCTTCTGTTCGCAGGTTGGCAGAATTGAGTCGGATTGAAGCAGTGCTGGTGGGGGATGGTTGGCCCGTCTTCCGCGATGGGAGCGATCGCTTGCAAGAACTTGTGGCAACCTTGTAAATATGTAGGGCGATGCCTACTTTAAAGGCTAGCCCTACACTGAAATAGTACTGTTGGTCTTTTTTATTCTCAATTTTTAGGAGTTAAATGGTCTTGAGAAGACATAAACTCTAGAATATTCAGCGCTTAAGCAAAAGTTGCTCCCCAGGGGATAGGGGATGGTTGCCCGTCTTTGGCAATGGACGCGATCGCGTGCAGAATATTTACAGTGTTGCCTAAAATTATGGATAATTCCCCAGTGGTCGTTCAAGCAGATGCATCCTTACCAAATTACACTCAGGAAAATATACATTTAGTGGAGTCAGCAGTTATAAACGAAAAGATCGGAACTGATTTTGACTCTCGCATGATGCTGCGGTGTTTGGAACTTGCTCGCCGCGCTTTAGGACGTACTTCGCCAAATCCGCTAGTGGGAGCGGTGATTGTCAAGGATGGCGAGATTGTCGGCGAAGGGTTTCATCCTCGTGCTGGTGAGCCTCATGCAGAAGTGTTTGCTTTACAAGCAGCAGGCGTTGGCGCAGCCTCTCCCCAGGAGAATCGCGCTCGTGGTGCAACAATCTATGTCAATCTTGAACCTTGCAATCACTACGGACGGACTCCCCCTTGTTCGGAAGGATTGATCCAAGCTGGAGTAGCAAAAGTAGTAGTAGGTATGGTTGATCCCAATCCCCTGGTGGCTGGAGGTGGTATTACCCGTTTACGTGCGGCGGGGATCGAAGTGTTGGTAGGAGTAGAAGAGTCAGCTTGTCATCAGCTAAATGAAGCTTTTGTGCATCGCATTCTTTACAAGCGACCTTTGGGAATTTTAAAATATGCCATGACTTTAGATGGCAAAATTGCTACTACCTCTGGTCATAGCACCTGGGTGACAAGCCAAGAGTCCCGCAATGAAGTACATCAACTGCGGGCGGCTTGCGATGCAATAATTGTCGGCGGAAATACAGTCCGCCAAGATAATCCTTATTTAACCAGCCATCATCTGGAGGCACATAATCCCCTACGGGTGGTAATGAGTCGCCATCTCAACTTACCGGAAAGTGCCCATCTGTGGCAAACTGCGGATGCTCCGACTTTGGTGTTGACAGAGAAGGGTGCTAACCCCAATTTCCAAGAACTGTTGCTCATACAGGGGGTGGAAGTCGTGGAATTAACATCACTTACACCAGATAAGGCAATGGCGTATTTATATGAGCGGGGTTTTTGTAGCGTGTTGTGGGAATGTGGCGGTACCTTAGCTGCAAGTGCGATCGCTCAAGGAGCAGTGCAAAAAGTTTTAGCATTTATCGCCCCAAAAATCATTGGTGGTAGCATTGCTCCCACACCTGTGGGCGATTTAGGTTTTACTACCATGACTGAGGCGTTGTCTCTAGAACGTGTTCGTTGGCGTGTAGTAGGCTCTGACTGCTTAGTGGAAGGTTATTTTCCCCAAAAAGCCAATAGTCAATAGTAATAACACTTGACATCCATCAATTCATCATGATTTTGCCTTCATGAACACTGACGTTCATGAGCAATATCACGTATAAGGGCTAGCCGAGATTGAATGTAGTGGTACAGATAATCAGTTTCGTTAGAATCTAACAACACTTGCCTTTCGGTTTGTTTCACTAACCACTGCACCAAGCTAGCATCATCTAGTTGTAAGAGGAGCTTGGCTTGGGCGGTTTCAACCACTGACCAAAGCTGACGCATAATTGTAGGAGTCATCAGACCTCAATTGAATAATTTAGCTTTGCTGTCTTCAGATTACACAATTCCCATCGCAATTTACGACATGAATATAGAAGCTGAGACAAGTATTATTAAAAACTTAATAATGGGATCTATAACTTTATGAAGATTAAGAATTTGAAACTCAGGTAGAAAATGGGA